>JAZKTI010000070.1:0-10917 GCA_036625635.1 Haloarculaceae archaeon | reverse complement strand
CGAGGGCCAGCCTGGTCCGGTCCGTACTCGGGCGGTCCAGCGCTGCTCGAAGTAGGTCTCGCCGTCGACCTCGACCCGCGTCGTCATCTGGATGAGGGTCCGCGTGAGGTTGTTTCGCGCGAGGACCTCGATCTCCTCCTCGGGCCGGGGGATCGATATTTCGAACCGGGTCGTCGCGCCGGAACTACTCGGGTTGTCGGCCGCAACCTCCGGTTCGAAGGTCCCCGTTTCGGTGTAGTCCGCGTGCGGGAGATCCACGGGCAGGGAGGACTCAATGGTCACTCTGGCCACGTCAGCGGTGCGTTCTCGAGTGGTCTCCCAGCTCACCGAGCGGTCGGTGACCCGCTCCGGTTCCGTGCTCCGATCGGTCGTGGGCGCACCCATGTGGGTGGTCTGCTCGTAGTCAGCGTCCGCGCGCGACCGGCCCGGGAGCCGGACGACTAAGGGTCGGTCGGCCGAGGACCGGAGGTCGAAGGAGCCGTGGTCGCCGACAGGCATGTACTCGGGGAAGTAGGCAGCCGCGACGGCGACGCGGACAGAGTGGCCCGCCTCGAAGAGGTGGGACCGGGGCTGGAGCGGCACCTCGAGTTCGTACTCGATCCCAGGCTCGAGGGGGTCGTGACTTGCGAGGTCGTCCCGGTGGCCCGCCCGGATCCTCCCCTGGGCGACCAGGTGGAACAGACGAGGACGAGCGGCGAGTGGCTGGTCCGCTTCCAGCGCTACGGGTCCGACGACGACGACCTCGTCGAACGCGCCGACGAGGTGCGCTCGCGGCTGCTGAAACGGCCCGCGGACTCGCCCCGGCCCGACCGGGCAGTCCCGGAACACTGAGCCAACGGGAGCCCGGCTCAGGGCCGCCAGTCGCATTGTTCGATGACGTCGTCCGCCACCGGCGCTAAGCACCTTCTCCCGAGGTCATTCACTCCAGAAGGCCGCTCCGGTCCTGGGATCCGATCCGTCGGCTGGCTCGATGCGAGGAGGTACCGGGCCGCCTCTTTCGTGACGGCCGGCCGCCGGTGTTCGGCGTCGGGTCCCTGGACGGGTCTGCCCGGTAGGCGGTGACGGGCCGGCCCGAGCCGCGTTATTCAAGTATCGGAGTCGATTACACGGGAACGACCGATGACGAAGGACTTCTACGAGGTGCTTGGGGTCTCGCGGGACGCCAGCGAGGAAGAGATCAACGAGGCCTACCGGGAGCAGGTCCGGGAGTACCACCCGGACGTCAGCGACGACCCGGACGCCGAGGAGAAGTTCAAGAAGGCAAAGACCGCAAAGGAGGTCCTGACCGACGAGGAAAAGCGCCAGCTCTACGACCAGCTCGGCCACGACCGGTTCGTCGAAGCCGAGAAACACGGGGCGACGGAGAACGGGGGTGCCGGTGCCGGGGGAATGGGCGGGGATCCCTTCGGCGGCGCCGGCGGCGGTGGGTTCGGCGACATCTTCGATCAGTTCTTCGGTGGCATGGGCGGCCGGGACGGTGGCCGGAGCCGCCAGCAGGGCCGCGACCTCAAGACCGGCCTGGAGATCACCCTCGAGGAGGCATACGAGGGCGTCGAGAAACAACTCTCCGTGACCCGGCCGGAGACCTGCGAGGACTGTGGCGGGAGCGGTCACCCGCCGGGGACGGACTCGCGGACTTGCCCGGAGTGTAACGGCCGGGGGCAGACGACGACTGTCCAGAACACGCCCTTCGGCCGAATGCAACAGACCGCGACATGTCGACGATGCGAAGGCGAGGGAACCCTCTACGAGGAGACCTGTGCGACCTGTCGTGGCGAGGGCCTCGTCCGCGAGGACGCCACGCTGACGGTCGAGATTCCGGCCGGCATCAGGTCCGGCCAGACCCTCCGGATGAATGGCGAGGGTGCCCCCGGCGAGAACGGCGGGCCCAACGGCGACCTCCTCGTCGAGATCAGCGTTGCCGACCACCCGGAGTTCGAACGCGACGGCGACGACCTGCTCAAGACCGAACCCATTTCCTTTCCGCAGGCGGTCTTCGGCGACGAAATCCGGGTCGAGACTCTTGGCGGCCAAGTCGAGGTCGATGTCCCAGCGGGGACCCAGAGCGGAGAGACCTTCCGGCTGCGCCGGAAGGGGATGCCTCGCCTGCAGCGCCACGGGCACGGCGACCTGTACGTCCAGGTTCAGGTCGTCACGCCGGAGCGCCTGAACGAGGAGCAACAGGAGGCCCTCGAGGCCTTCGCCGAGGCCGGGGGCGAGGACGTCGAGGTCGGCCAGGGCTTCTTCGAGAAGATCAAGAACTCGTTCTGACCGGGGCCCGTTTCCCCGTCGTCACTGGAGAGCGGACCGCTTTTCACCGTCGCCCTCCGATCGTGGTCCAGACCGATGGGGTCAGGGGACGACGACGGAAACACCGGATCAGACGGTCCGATCAGTAGAGGGACAGCCCAGAAGGACGGGAACACCAACGGGTCGGATCCAGGTACCTGGCGTAAACGAACTGACTTGCATCCTGAACGCGCCAGGGCCCGCCGAGAGCCCACCGAAGGGGGACGAGAGCCCACCGAGGGGGGACAAGAGCCCACCGAAGGGGGACGAGAGCCCACCGAAGGGGGACGAGAGCCCACCGAAGGGGGACGAGAGCCCACCGAGGGGAGACGAGAGGCCGGCGGTCTCGGGCGGGACCTCAGTGACGTCCGGCGACTGATTTCGCGGACCTATCGGCGCGACGGGACCGCACTCCTCGCGCCCGAGCGCGCAACGGACTACGGGGCCCGCGAGTTCGCCATCGACGTCCGGAAGGCGGCCAATCTCCTCACCCACTACGGCGCCGGCGAGGGCCGGCGCGTCGCCGTGGCCGTCGGGCCGAAGGAACCCGCGGCCGAGGATCAGCCTGGCTGGCTCGGCACCGCTGCCGACCCGCTCTACGGGATCCTCGGCGGGATGGTCCTGGGCGCGCCGGTCGACCCGGCCCCAGACCCCGACGGCACCGTCGAAGCTCCCGTCGTCATCGCGCCGACGGCCTGGCTCGACCGGTTCGAGGGCGGGCCGGGGACCACCGTCCTGGCCTACGGCGGCCCGCCGCGAGATCCCGCCGTCGTCCACTTCGAGCGCGAGCGCTGGAGTGAGAATCCGGTCGAACCACCGGAACCACTCGAGCCGGGGCGAACGGCACTCCGGATGGACGGCTCCGAGTGGGCCCATCAGGACCTCGTTTCGGTGGCCGCCGAGGTGGCCGCGACGGAGGACCTTGCGGCCGCCACCCACGTTCGGGTCGCTGCGCCCGTCGATTCGCGGGAGGCGCTCGTTACTGGTGTCCTCGCGCCGCTGGTCGCCGGCACGCCGATCCGACCGGTTCCCGGCGCTGAGTCCCTCGACGGTGATCGCGGCGTCTTCGCGGTCGCCGGGGACGAAGGGCGCCGGCTCACGATCGACGATCGGCCCTGAGGGTCGCGGCGCCTCTGGCCCCGGCGGCTCACTCGCTCGTCGGGCGGACGATGTCCGCGAGCGTGACCAGGATGCCCAGCAGCCACCCCAGCGGGACCGAGATACCGAACCACAGGACGACGTAGTAGACGCCTTCGAGGTCGTAGTTCTCGACGAGGTAGTCCTTGACACCATCGACGGCGGCGGGGCCGTTCTCCAGCAGCCACAGCTGGAGCGAGTCGGTGCCCGAGAGGACGACGGAACCGAAAGCCTCCGAATAAAGTGCGGCGACGACGGGCGGGAGGAAGATAGCGGTCATCGCGAACGGGTAGGCGAAGACCACTGTCGTGAACCGGCCGTCGAGGTACCAGAACAGGAACGAGAGGCCCGCCGAGATGACCGCAGTGATGCTTGCGGCCAGGACCGCGACCGCGCCGTTGGCCGCCATGTCGAGCTGGAAGTACGCGAGCGCGGACAGCGCACCCCAGAGCACCATGAAGAGGCCGACGACCCCGACGGCGCCGATACGGACGGCCGTGACGTTCAACCGGTGGGTCTGGAAGCGGATGAAGTAGCCCAGGAGGACGAGCGGATAGACGATCCCGACGACCGGCACACCCAGGACCGACCAGAGCTTGTAGAGCGTGGCCTGCAGGCCCTCCTCGGGTTGCCACTTCCCGAGGACGGTGTCCTCGGCACCGCGCTGGCGGGGGTAGATGAACTCCATCCAGGTCTCGTGCATCCGGACGAGATCGATCCGGACGAGGTCGACGAGACCCGGTTCGTTGGCGGCGGCCATGTCCCGGGGTTCGACGGCCCCCGGGTTTATGCTTTCGCCTCCGTCTGACGGGCGTCTCACGGCGGCGCTGTCCCGTGATCCGAATGCCGATCCGGGCGGTCAGTTAGAACCGGTCAACGGCCGATCCTGTGCCGGGTGTGGGGATGGCCGGCCATCGTGTCGTCGAAGCGGCTTGGAGGGGTCGGGGCTAGGCCCAGGCGTCGGGTGCGAAGTCCGGGTGGACCTTCCGGCCGGTCCGGTCGATCGCGTCGATTCGTGCGACGTCCTCGGCGTCGAGGTCGAGTGAGAGGCTCCGCCAGTTGTCGAGAATATGGTCCCGCCCGGTCGCCTTCGGAATTACCGTGAGGCCCTTGGTACGGAGCCAGGCGAGGCTGACCTGTGCCTCGCTGGCCCCGTGTTTCGCCGCGATAGCTTCGAGGACCGGGTGGCCGAAGACGTCCCCCCGCGCAAGCGGCGAGTAGGCGACGAGATCGAGGTCGGTCTCGGCCGCAAAGGCCCGGAGGTCCCGCTGCTGGAGGAAGGGGTGACACTCCACCTGGTTGGCGAATATCGAGTGGTCCAGTACCTCTCTGGCGCGCTCGACGTGGCCGGGTTCGAAGTTCGAGACGCCGACGTGGCGGATGCGGCCGTCGTCGACGAGGTCGTCGAAGGCCGGGAGCGTGGCCTCCGGGTCGTAGGTCCGCGACGGCCAGTGGACGTACATGAGGTCGACGTAGTCGACGCCGAGGCGGTCGAGGGACTCTCGCGTCGTGCGCCGGACGTCCTCGGGGGCCAGGCTGTCGATCCAGACCTTCGTCGCGAGGAAGACCTCCTCGCGGTCGACGTCGGCGGTAGCGAGCCCCCGGCCGACGGCGGCCTCGTTCCCGTAGGCCTGAGCGGTGTCGACGTGGCGATAGCCCGTCTCGAGGGCGGTCCGAACACTTTCGGCGCACTGGTCGGCGTCGGTGTTCTGCCAGGTGCCGAGCCCGAGCACCGGCATGCCGTTCGTTCGAGGCACGTCATCGGGCGAGCGTTCCGTGGTTGACATCGTGTGGAACGTCAGTCCGGGCGTGGAAATCGATTCCGGGGGTTCCCGTGGCTCTACAACTGGCGGCTCGCCGCAGGTGGTGTGTTGGCACCCTGCATGCCCGTCGATGCGTCGGACCGAACGCCCCAACCCCCTCAGTACTTCGAATCCGCCCCCGTCACCGCGTACACGTCGTCCATGAGATCGTCCCGCCTGGCGCGCCAGTCCCCGAAAGCCGCCGGACTGGCAGGGTAGTCGTCGTAAATCTCCTTCAGTTTCGACGCCAGTTGGTTGACCTTGTAGGCCTCGTACAGCGAACTCCAGTGGCCGCGGGTCTTGATCGCCGTGGAGATGCCGGTCGTGATCTTCTCGGGCAGGGAAAGCGACGCACTCCCGCTCTTGCCCATCAGGTCGACGAGCAACTGGCCGGGGAGGGCCGCCACGAGTTCCGTCAATTCGTCGATCTCGTGGGCCGAGCCATAGATGTTGAACAGGTCCATGGCTGCAAAGCGCTTGCCGAAGTCGCGCTGGACTCGCTCGTTGTACTCCCAGAGAGCGGCCTCGGAAACGTCGCTGTCGGCGATGGCCTCCGCGGCGACGGTCGCCGCCCAGTGGCCGGCCTTGGCGGCGCCGGGAATCCCGCCGCCGGTCGTCGGGTTCACGTGGCCGGCTGCGTCACCGACGGCCATGTAGCCCGGCGCGACGGCCGAGTCGTAGGGCCGCCTCGTCGGCAGGGCTGCCCCGAGTTTGTCCTTCACCTCGGCGCCCTGGAATTCGGACCGGGTCTGGAGGTCATCCTTCAGCACGTCGACCAGGGGGAAGGAGGGCTTGTTCATCTGGAAGCCGAGGCCGGCATTGATGATCCGGTCCGAACGGGGGAAGTACCAGAGGTATCCCAGTTCCGCCGTCGGCTTGAAGACGATGGCGTCGTCGTACTCGACCGGTTCCGGTACCTCGATGACCTCGCGGTAGGCCGAGCAGAACTGCGAGTAGTCGACGTTGGTGTCGAAGGTGGTCCCCTCGAAGTCGGTCTTGTCCTGCAGGATCGAGAGTGCGCCCGCCGCGTCGATCAGGACGTCGGCCTCGTAGACAACGGGATCGCCGTCTCTGATCGCCGAGACGCCCGTCACGGCCCCGTTCTGGGTGACGTCCTGGACGACGGTTTCGTAGTGCACGTCGGCCCCGACGCGGTCGGCCTCCTCGAGCAGGACTTCCCCGTACCGTTTCCGGTCGACGACGGCCCCCGAGGCGTCGCCGAACGGGAGATCGATGTTCTCGCCCTTGGGATTCAGGAACATGGCACGCTGGATGTTCTCGTTCGTGAAGGACTCCTCCCGGAGGTAGTCCCGATCGATGACGTCGGGGAACGTGCTCTTGCCCTTGATGGCGTCGCCGCAGGCGATGTGTCCACCCTCGTCCTCGCTCTTGCGCTCGAGGAGCGCGACGTCGAGCCCCTGCTGGGCGGCCGTCGCCGCGGCGAAGCAGCCCGCGGTGCCACCGCCCACGACGACGATATCGCGCGTCTCGGTTGTCATCGACGGGCAGTTGCGGTGGCGCTCACAAAAAGGTGCCGTGCGGAGGCATGGTTCACGTCGGGTCCATCGGAAACTGCCGCCTGCCGCTGCTGGACCGGGTCGGAGCGCTTCGTCTCCACGGGGCAGTGCCGGGGGTATCATGAAATCCGTGGAAACTCGCACACCACAGACATCTCCCAATGGCTCGGAATGCTGCATCCCACCGGCGGCAGAGGGGTCGCCGACCGGCAGTATAAAGAATGCCTGGGACCCAGCGGTCGAATACGGACAGCGTGGCGGGATCTACACTGCTCAGGCGTGGTGCGGGCTGGTTCGCGGGAAGAGGCGTCCTGCCGGGATCGATGCGCGCGCTGCTCGGCTACTACGCCCGAACCGGGGTGTTCGACCATCGGAGCCTCCGGCTCAAACGGCGGGTAGACGCCACCGTAGATACCTTCGTCCAGGAGGCCTTTACCGAGGTCGAGCGGGAGATTGCTGAGGAACTGGATCGGGAGATTTCTTTCTCCTACGACACGAAGCTCGTGCTGCCCGCGAAACTCTCGCTCGGGTACCTCTACCGTCGACATCCCGGCTCTGAACACGACCGAGCCGAGTCGGCCACGCGGCTGATCGTCGAGGCGCTGATCGACGGCGACATGCGAGACGCCATCAACGACGACGAGTACGAGGACTTCGTCCTCGGCTTCGAGGCCGATCGAGCGACCGTCGAGACGGCCGCCACCGTCGCCCAGCGGGTTTTGCAGAAGCGGGTCGAGGAGGGCTTCGCGGCGTTGCCCTCCGAGGCTCGGTCGGCCTACGACCGGGCCGTCGAACGGTCGGAGCGCCACCAGGAGACGGATCCGCACTTCCGCGAGTTGATGACCGCCGCGAAGAAGGGAAAGCGCGGGGCACGCGAACAGATTCGTGGGGAGTACCGGGAGGCTCGATTCGAGGAGCCGCCGGAGTTGTTCACGGCGACGGACCTCGACATCCCGTACCTCAAGACTCAGTTCGACCGGGTCGGTGTCATCTACAGCGGGATGACCGAGATGTACCGGAGCGTGGACCTCGCCGTCGAACGGGCGTTCGAGCGCTCGATCGTCCTCGCGATCATCGGTGCCCAGATCTGGCTCGACGACGTCGACGACTTCCGGGCGGACTGGCGAGCGAACCAGTTGACGCCGGTCACCGCCGAATACCTCTTGCAGGGGGGCCCCGAGGCTCGGCAGACCGTCGTCGCTGTGACCGATCGGTACCTGGGTCGGGCCAGAGCCCAGGCGAGGGCGGCGGAGTCCACACTCACGGGGATCGCGATCGAGTACATTCACGAGCGCGGGACTCCGTCGGCCCTTCCCACCGGGCGACCCTGAGGGCGTTCCCCCTGCCGGACGTGGCTTTTTGGTCTACCACCTCCAGGGTGGTGGTATGGAAGAAGCCCTGGTGGAGTGGCGTCCCGTCATCGACGAGACGATCGCCGAGTTGCTGCCCCGGGAGATCGACGCCGACTACCTCGCGGATTTCTTCGGCCCGCCGACCTTTGCCTACCACGTGGATGCGATCCAGCAGTCGCTGGCGGATCCGATCTGGGACCTGCTCGACAGCGGGGGCAAGCGCTGGCGGGCGGTCCTGTTCCTCGTCGTCGTCGAGGCCGTCGGGGCGGACCCCGAGGACTACCTCTCGTATGCCTCCATCCCCGAGATCCTGCACAACGGGACGATCATCGTCGACGACGTGGAGGACGAGGCGAGCACGCGTCGCGGGGCCCCCGCTCTCCACCACCAGCACGGCAAGGACGTCGCCCTGAACGCCGGGAACGCGCTCTACTTCATCCCGCTCAACATCATCGCGCGGAATGACGCAGCCCTCGATTCAGAGCAGCGGTTGCGCGCCTACGAGATGTTGAGCTACGAGTTCAACCGGACCCACCTCGGCCAGGGCATGGACATCCGGTGGCACAACCAGCACGACATCACCGTCTCGGAGGACCAGTACTACGAGATGTGTGCCTGCAAGACGGGCTGTCTGACCCGGATCGTGGCCAGACTCGCCGCCATCGTCACCGGGCAACCGGCGGCGGTCGAGGAGCGCCTCGCGGCCTACGCCGAGCGAATGGCGATCTCGTTCCAGATCGCCGACGACATCCTGGACATCGAGCACACAATCGACCGCGCTGGCGACTTCGGCAAGGAGTTCGGCAACGACATCAAAGAGGGCAAGAAGACGCTGATGAGCATCGACACCGCCGACAGGGCGCCAGCCGAGGACGTCGCCCGCCTCGAAGACATCCTCTGGGCCGAGGACAACACCGAAGAGGAGGTCCTCGAGGCAATCGACATCATGGAGGAGGCCGGCGCGATCGAGTACGCCCGGGAGCGTGCACGGGAGTTCGCGACCGAGGCCAGGGGCGAACTGGACGACCTTGACCTGGAACCGGAGGCCGAGGAGCAACTCCGGGCCTTCACGACCTACGTGATCGAACGGAGTGCCTGACGGTCAGGTGACGGTTAGATGGAGGTGACGGAATCCGGCGGCCTCCAGGGGCGCGGCGACGAGTGAATACGCTTTTGAAACCCTGGGGCCACATCCGGGTATATGCCGAGTCTCGCTGGGATCGTCCGCGGGGTCGAATCGATCGGCGCTGCCGCGGCTATCGGGGGCCGGACACTGTTCGGCATCGACACCAATCCGGTCCCGTCGGACTGGGACCACGTCACGAAGGTCGATCCCGAGGGGGACAAACAGCTCCCTCTCGCATACCCGTTGTATCTCCAGTACACGAGCGCGGTCTCCGTCGGCGGTTCGCGGGACGTTACCGGGGCGAACACCGAGGAGACCTTCGCCCTCGTCAACGCCGCGGGAGTCCCGGCGTTCCACGAGCCCAGTGCCGCCAGGCACGTCACCCAGCGGACCCGCAACCAGGCCGACTTCCTCGCCATCCCCGAGGTCGTCAACGGCGACAGCGAGGCCATGGTGGGGACCCTTGGCGAGGGCATCGAGTACGCCCGCGAGGAACTGGCGCCGAAACTCATCGACGAGTACCTCCCCGTCCCGGTCTCCGGTGGCCTCGAGGCGCGACTGGCCGACTTCGCTGCGTCCTGGCTCATCCAGGAGGCCGTCTTCGAGGCCTACATCATCATGAACCTGGACAGCGCGGCCGCTCGCGAGGGGAACGTCACGGAGGACGACCTCCTCGAGCCCCGCGAAGCGAAACGCCGCGCCATGGCCGCCGAGCGACACCTGGGGAGCGACGTCATCTACCTGGAGTACTCCGGTACCTACGGCGGCGAGGAGGCCGTCGCCCTCCTCGAGGCCATCCGAACGGGCGTATCCGGTGCCAGACTCTTCTACGGTGGGGGGCTCGACGACAGGGAGAACGCCCTGGCGGTCCTCGATGCCGGTGCCGACGCCGTGGTCGTCGGCAACGTCTTCCACGAAATCGCCGACGAGGAGGCTGCCCTGGTCGACCGGGCGGCGGACGACCTCGATTCCCCGCCCTCACGCGAGGCCGTCCGGGACTGGGTCGACGAGGCCGTCGATCCGGCGGAGACCGCTGCCGCACGGTTCCTGTCGACGGTCGTCGACGTCCCCGACCCCGAGCAGCGGGCCGCTCGCTACCTCGCCGACGGCGTCCACGTCGCACTCGCCCTCCGGTCGCTGGCATCGGATCTCGACGGCGAGGACGTCGACGCTGCCCGTCTCCGGCGCGCGCTGAGCGGTGAGTCCCTCCCCGGGGAGACCGTCTTCGCGGACGTCCTCGCAGGTGACGCTCGGCCACTGGCTCGGCGGCTCGGCCTCAGCCTCCTCGCGGAGCGGTTCGACGTGGCACTCGATGACGGGTTTGCCGCCAACCACGTCGGCGTGGACCTGTAGCGATCCCGCGGACTGGCTCGAGCTGGCCCGTCCACGGGCCTTTTATCTCCGTCAGGCTCGCATGGAATCATAATGACGCCCGAGACAGACGATAGTGATGACGGTGCCGACCTGACGTCGGCACATCGGGCGGCCAGCGGTTTCGGTGGCAACGACGCACCCCCTGGTCGCCGGCAACCGGAGGGTGAGGGAGTCGAGGAGGCTCTCGGGGACGGGGAGCGCGAGGACCTGAACGCCGGGGATGCCGAGGCCCCAGACGACCGGGAGCGCGAGGACCTGGACGACCGGGACGCCGAGGCCCCGGGCGACCGGGAGCGCGAGGACCTGGACGACGGGGACGC
>JAZKTI010000069.1:0-10993 GCA_036625635.1 Haloarculaceae archaeon | reverse complement strand
GAAGGCACGGGCACCGGCGAAGGCACGGGCACCGGCGAAGGCACGGGCACCGGCGAAGGCACGGGCACCGGCGGCAATCCCGCTGACGAGGCGGGAGTAATCCCACGTAGACTCATCTCGAAGCGGCAGTAATCCCAATGGAGCCCGCAGTCCCCCCCCCACCCAGCCCGAGATTCAAGTAGGGTGACGCACTAGTTCACCGTAGATGGCCCAGCAGTCGTCCAGGATCGTACAGGAGGTCCACGACGAACCCCACATCGCGGGGAGTCGCATCACCGTTCTGTTCGTCCACGAGCGGGTCGAGGGGTTGGGGCTCTCGCCGGAACACGTCGCGGAGCAACACGCGTTGGAACTGGCGGACGTCTATCACGCCCTCGCGTACTACCACGACCATCCGGAGGAGATGGCCGACGTCGAACGACGTCGCGAGGAGCTGACGACGGCCGCGGCTTCGAGACCGGATGTCGTCACTGGCCCTGAGGACGTGAAGTAAGAGATGCGGCTCCGACTGTTGCTCGATCAGGACACCGAGCTCCTGCTGGCGCGATTGCTCCGGAACGCCGGACACAATGTCCGCCGTGTGGTCACCACATCTGCACTCGGCGAAGGAACACCAGATTCGGAGATCGCATCGTTCGCAAATACTCACGAGAGGATAATCGTCACCTACGATAGCGACTTCACTCGATTCGACTCCACAGACCACGTCGGTGTGTTCTACGCCCCGGACCAGCGATTACCCGCACACGAGATCAGGACGATCATCGAGTGGGTCTGCCAGGTCTATCCGGCACGCGCTGACCTCCCGACCATCGTCTACCTCAACAGCGAGTGGCTCGGGTAATTGTCGCGTTGGTCCGCCTCACCCATCGTTTTGCTCTTCCACTTTCACCCCGCTGGCAATTGCCTTTTAAACGAGGGGGCAGTACCCACCGCACACGAATGACGTCGTACCAGTCCGAACTCGGCGAGGGGGAGGGGATCGCCGAGGAGCTGGCCGAGAGCCAGCGGTCGATCTCCATCGCCGAGTTCTTCGAGAAGAACAAGCACATGCTCGGGTTCGACAGCGAGGCCCGGGCACTCGTGACGGCCGTCAAGGAGGCCGTCGACAACGCGCTGGACGCCTGCGAAGAGGCCGGAATCGCGCCGGACGTCTACGTCGAGATCGAGGAGGCCGGCGACTACTACCGGCTCGTCGTCGAGGACAACGGCCCCGGGATCACGAAGGCGCAGATCCCCAAGATATTCGGGAAACTCCTGTACGGGTCGCGGTTCCACAAGCGGGAACAATCACTGACGCCCGACCAACGAGTCCTCGTCCGCAGGAAGGGGTCCGTTGAGTCGATACCAATCGGCGTGCTCTGTGACGCGTACCTTCCTGACGGCGGGGCGGCCGATTCGCCAATTCCCGACGAAATCGAGGTCCCGTCGTTCGACCGGGAATCCCACGAGATGTCGTGGCAACCTGTCACCCGGGCAATCAGGCACGAGACGAACGAACGGACCTACGAGATTACGACAGAGAAAGGACGCACAGTCGAAGTAACGGGGAACCACAGTCTCTTTTCTCTCACGAAGGACGGTAAAACCCGAGAAGTGGCTGCGGGTGATCTTGCAGCGGGAGACGTAGTTCTTGCGCCACGAACCCTCCCGGCCGCCGACGGGGTGGTTGAGTCTCTCAATTTGCTCGACTTGCTCGAGCCCGACGTCGTTGCCGATCGCCGAATCTACGTCTATGGGTTCGACACCGAAACGCTGGCGCAGATTCGGGATGGCGAGACCGTCCGGAAAAAACCGTCTCCCCAGAGCGACCGTCGCCGAACGTACTTCCGTTACAAGGGTGTCGACGTACTGAAAGACAGTCTCGAGACGAACTATCTGGAGGAGGGATATCTCCCTGTCGAGACGGTTCTCGAACTCGGCTGGGCGGAGATTGCCGAAGCACAGGACTGTCAGTTTCGGACCTACGAGGTCGGAGGTGAAGAGACGAGCATCCCGGTCGCGCTGACCGTAAACGAGGACCTGATGAAACTCCTCGCATACTACGTCTCAGAGGGCCACGCGGGACAGCGCCAGGTTGGGTTCACGTTTGGGCCGCACGAGGGAGACCTGATCGAAACAACGGAACGAGCCCTCGCCGGCGTGGGCAGCGAGTCGACGACGGTCCATCGACAGCGGCAGTCGACAAGGGTCAAAGCCTTCGGTACCCCTCTCGCTCTCGCGCTCGAACGTGCCTGTGGGGGGTATGCACAGGGGAAGCACATTCCGGACTTCGTCTTCGACGTCGCACCGGAGTACCAACGGGCGTTTATCCAGGCACTTTACGAGGGGGATGGCTCGGATAGTCATCCGAGCAACGAACTTTCCCATACAACGACCAGCGAGACACTCGCCCGCCAGCTTTCGATCCTCTGGAACATGCAGGGGGTCCTAGCAAGTACGGAAATCGCTCCGTCATCAAGTGGATATGCTGACGAGCCGAGTACCCAATACCGAACGAAAGTGTACGGGTCCGATATCGAGACGCTGAAGGGTTTCGACCGGCGAGCGGAACCGGGCGAACAGGGATACAAGCGGATTCCGACCGCCGTTTACGAGGACGTCCACGTCTGTGAATCTTCGTACACGACAGTCCCGGATTCGATTCCAGGACTCCTCATGGGTGCAGGCGTCGGGTCCTCACTCGAGCACGCTGCCACCTATCGGTCGTTGATAGAACGTGCGTTCGCTGGGGGGGTGATCGACAAGCCGCGGTACGCGCACAATTTGGCCGAGATGGGACTTCTCGACGAGGATGGACGAAAGACGAGAGACCTCGAAGCACTCTGGACCACGATACAGGAACTCCATGGTCTGACCGATTCGGACGTCTGTCTCCTTCCCGTCCGGGACATAACCGAAACCGAACCACCCGAGTTTGTCTACGACATTTCCGTCCCCGGTGCGACTGGCTACGACGAGAACTTCGTCGTCTCGAACGACGGTCCACTCGCAGTAAAGAACAGTAGGGGCCAGCAGGGAATCGGGATCTCCGCGGCGGTGCTGTACTCCCAGCTCACCTCCGGCAAACCGGCAAAGATCATCTCTCGGGCCAAAGGCAACAGCGACGCCCAGTACTTCGAACTCATCATCGATACGGACACGAACGAACCGGAAATCGACGCCGAGGAGACAACGACCTGGGAACGCCCGCACGGCACCCGCATCGAACTCGAGATGGAGGGCAACATGCGGGCCCGCGGCCAGCTCCACGACTACGTCAAACACACCGCGGTCGTCAACCCACACGCCCGCATCGAACTGGTCGAGCCCGACGAGCACTTCAAGTACGAGCGCGCGACCGACCAGCTCCCGGCCGAGACCGAAGAGATCCGCCCCCATCCCCACGGCGTCGAACTCGGGACGCTCATCAAGATGCTCCAGGCGACGGACTCCTACTCGATCTCGGGGTTCCTCCAGGAGGAGTTCACGCGCGTCGGCCAGAAGACGGCAGATTCGATTATCGACGGCTTCCGCGACGCCCACTTCGGTCGCGAGATGGGCTGGCGGCCGCCCGAGGCCCATGAGAATGCCGACGTTCGCGCGGCCGTCCAGGGCGCCGTAGCGAACAAAGGCAAGGCCACCACGGCCGACTTCGCCTCGAAGGTCGCCGATCGTGTCGGCGACCACGAGCGCCTTGCCTACAACGAGGTCGAGACAATCGTCGACAACCTCTCCGACCACATCGAGGAGGAACACGACGTCACCTTCGGCTCCACGGTCCGAGAGAACGCCGTCGAGGCGGCCTGGAGCCAGGTCCTCGGAGCCGTGCCGGGGGGCGCTCCCGACAGGGAGGTCCTCGCGGCTGATCTCTACGGCCTCCTGGACGAGGCGACGACGAAACGGAAGGACGACGCCGCAATCGAGGGCCTCGCCGACCGGCTGGCGGCGAAGTTCGAGGCGGTCGAGGACCGCCGCCACCGCCTGACCAGATCGGAACTCCACGACTTCGTAACCAGGGCCGCCGACGCGACCGAGGAGTACGACGAGGCGACCTTCGGCGAGACCGCCCGCGAGAACGTCGTCGAGGCCCTCTGGTCGGTGACGCGGCCCGTCCCGGACGATCCGCCAAAGATCCGGTCCATCGCCGAGGACCGCGACGCCGCGAGCGATCTGATTTCGTCGATGCGGACGGCCGACATCATCGCGCCGCCGACGGACTGCCTGGCGCCGATCACTGCCGAACTGGTCGAGGAGGGTCTCCGGAAGGAGTACGATGCCGACTTCTTCGCTGCGGCGACCCGGGACGCCTCGGTCCACGGCGGCGACCCCTTCATCATCGAGGCGGGCCTCGCCTACGGTGGCGAACTGGAGGCCCAGAGCCAGGCCGAGGTGCTGCGCTTTGCCAACCGCGTCCCACTGGTCTACCAGCGGGGGGCCTGTGCGACGACGGACGTCGTGAAGGAGATCAACTGGCGCAACTACGGCCTCGATCAGCCGGGTGGCTCGGGCATCCCCACCGACGCCGCGGTGATCATGGTCCACGTCGCGTCCACGAACGTCCCCTTTACGAGCGAGTCCAAGGACGCCGTCGCGAACGTTCCCGAGATCGAAAGCGAGATCGAACTGGCGATCCGGGAGGCCGCCCGCGAGTTGAAGTCCTACCTGAACAAGCGCCGCTCGATGGAACAACGCCGGAAGAAAGAGACCAAGCTCGCGACCATCCTGCCCGAGATGGCCGAGAAGGTGTCGGAAGTGACCGACCGAGAGGCCCTGCACATCGAGGACTCGATGGCCCGCATCATGAACAACGTCCTCCTCGAGCGGGAGCGCGAGGGTGAGCGGGTGCGGCTCGTCCTCGAGAACAACGCGAGCACGAACGCAGACATCGAGATCACCGACATCGTGACCGCGGAGCCCGCCGACGTGAACGGCGCCAGCGTTGTCTCGATGGACGACGAGTGGTTCATCAAGTGGGATCTCACCGTCGAGAGCGGCGCCGAGGCTGTTCTGGAGTACCACCTCGCCGAGGAGGCCGACTGCGCGGTCTCCGTCGACGGCGTCGAGGACGCGAAACTCACTATCAACGCATAACCATGAGCATCACCGACGACGAGGCACGCGAGCGACTCATCGACCTGGCCGCCGACTTCTACGACCAGTTCCAGCTCGGGGACATCCCCCGAATGGAGGTTCCCACCCGGACGAAGAGCAACATCGTGTTCGACGAGGACGCCGACGTCTGGGTCTACGGCGACCGCACCTCGACCAGGAGTGCGAACAGCGTCCGCGGCGCCCAGAAGCTCCTGAAGGCCGTGTACGCCATCGACTTCCTCGCCCAGCAACTCGACGAGGACCGCTCGTCGACCCTGCGGGAGCTGTACTACCTCTCGGAGTCCTGGGACCTCGACGAGGCCCAGTTCAACGACCAGGACGAGTCGAACCAGCTCGTCGAAGACCTGGAAATCGTCTCCGGGGTGACGCGGGAGGACTTCCACATGCGGCCCGAGGAATCGGGCGCGACGATCATGGGGCCGCTGTTCCTCCGCGAGCAGACCCGCCGCGGCGAGCGCGAGATCCACTGCCAGGCGGACGTCGGCGAGGGCGGGTACCAGATCCCGAACAATCCGGACACGATCGAGTTCCTCGAGAACGACGCCGACCTCGTGCTGTGCGTGGAGACCGGCGGCATGCGGGACCGCCTCGTCGAGAACGGGTTCGACGAGGCGTGGAACACCATCGTCGTCCACCTCAAGGGCCAGCCCGCTCGCGCGACCCGCCGGATCACCAAACGCCTCCACGACGAGCTCGACCTCCCCGTCGTGGTCTTCACTGACGGCGACCCCTGGTCCTACCGCATCTACGCCTCCGTGGCCTACGGGTCCATCAAGTCCGCCCACCTCTCGGAGTACCTCGCAACGCCGGACGCGGAATACCTCGGTATCCGGCCGACCGACATCGTCGAGTACGACCTCCCGACGGACCCCCTCTCGGACTCGGACGTCAACGCCCTCGAGAGCGAACTGGAGGACCCCCGCTTCCAGACCGAGTTCTGGGAGGAGCAGATCGAACTCCAGCTCGACATCGAGAAGAAGTCCGAACAGCAGAGCCTGGCCGCCCGCGGACTGGACTTCGTGACGGATTCGTACCTGCCGGAACGACTCGACGAAATGGACGTGCTGTAGTCGGGTCGATTCGGTGGTTCCGCCCGCGACCGGGGCTGGTGGCACGGATCGCCCTGAGCCGAATCGGCTTCACCCGTCGAGGCCCGTCCAGGGTCGAGTGCGGCGTGCCGGCGGGGGAGGGGTCGGGCCCTGGATCTGTGTCTTTCATGGGCCGTGCAGTCAGCGCGACCCCCTTTCTGAGGCGGTCGAGGCGTCGGTTCGACCCGGCAGTGGGGCGTTCGCTGATTTCGTTCTCGCAATACGGGGGCTTGACGGCGCTGCGATCGACGAGACTGGATTTCAGAGCCAGCTCCTGACTTCGGACCCGTTGGTCAGGGAGGGTGCGGGTGGGCTCAGTCGGACCCGGCTTCGGTATCGACCCGTTCGAGCCGGAGGAGAATTGCCCCGAAGAGGATGAAGAAGAGGGTCCCGACGGGCACCGTCGTGCCGGGGGTTTCCTGCAAAAGAACTCCCGTGGCGACGGCGAAGACCAGGCCGACGCTGACGAGTAGGGCCCCCTGGACGCGGACGGGATCGAGGCCGAATGACTCGACGCGGTCCCGGTCGAGGTAGTAGAGGAAACTGATGCCCAGCGGGACGAGGAAGAGCAGCGTGCCGGCGATCCAGATCCACGCTGCGGTCGTCTCTCCGGCGGTCCCGACGAACCCCGGGACCTCCCAGAGCGGAAGAAGGGGCCGCTGCCCAGGGACGCCGGGGCCGAGGATGTAGAGAAAGCGCAACGGCAGGAACCTGATCCACAGGACTGCGATGTCGGTCCCGGGGAGGGTCCCTGCTGTGATCGACCAGGGCAGGAGCGCACACAGCCACGTGAACAGCACGGCGAGTTCGCCACCGTATTTCGTCCGCGCCAGCGCCATGGGGAACCGACGACGCGGTGTCAGGATATAGTTACCGAATCGGCGGCCGGTCCCCGAGCCGGAGCGCTGCCCGGCGTCACGTTCATTTTCCCGCGTGCCGTAGCTCACACCAGCGAATGAGGCGTGATTACCTGACCGTCCGCGTCGACACCGGCGGGGACGAACCCGGCAGTGATAGACCGCCGGTCCTCCGGATCGACCTCGACTGCCCCGCCGGAGCCGTGCCCCCGGAGGTCCGCGACCTCGAGCGATCGTCGCTCTCCGGCGAGGAATTCGACCTCGCGCTCCGCCGCGACGAGACCGACGAGGGTGTGCTCTCGGTCGCCAGACGCCTCACTGGCGAGTTCCTCCTCGAGGCCAACGTCTCGGTGGCAACGATCGAGGACCTCGTGGGGGCGGCTCTCGACCGCCCCGGGGAAGCCAGATACCAGGTGAGCGTCGCCGGAGCGGATCTCGAGCCGTTCGCGTTCGAGAAACGAACGCTTCTCGTGTACGACGCCGACGGCAACCTCCTGCGGGACGCGAGCCTCATTCCGAGTGGCGTCGAACTGTAACGCAACCTCAAATTGAAAGAGCCAGTCGAACTCGACGGCCTCGTGGACCTCGGTCGGGGCTGTACACGACCGCTAGACGGCCTCTGCGAGCGCCGGGAGCACGTCGGTCACGTCGGCTCGAAAATCGAACGTCGCACGGTCGCTCAGCCTCGTTTCCTCCAGATTGATCACCGCGAGTGACGCCCCGGTCTGCTCGGCGACCTGCGGCAGCGAAGCCGCGGGTTCGACGGTCAGTGACGTCCCGGCGATCAGGACGAGGTCAGACCGCCGGACTAACTCACGGGCGCGCTCGAGCGCGCCGGCCGGGAGCGGCTCGCCGAAGAGAACGACCGCCGGCTTGAGCACGCCGCCACAGGCCTCGCAGGTCGGCGGGAGTTCGCCCCCCCTGGCCCGTTCGCGGACCGGTCCTGCCGGCTTGCGCTCGCCACAGTCCCGACACTCCACCCGGTCGTTCGTCCCGTGGAGGCACAGGACCGACTCGGCGCCTGCCGCCCGGTGAAGGCCGTCGACGTTTTGGGTGACGACCGCCTCGAGGCATCCCCGTCTTTCCAGGTTCGCGAGCGCCTCGTGGCCCGGGTTTGGCTCGACCCCCTCGCCGACGAGTGTCTCGTGGAGCGCGAGGCGGTCCTGCCAGAAGCCCGCCGGATCGGACCGGAACCGGCCGAACTCGAAGTCACGGGGATCGTGTGTCTCCCAGACGCCGCCCTCGCTCCGGAAGTCTGGGACCCCGGAGGCGGTGCTGAGCCCGGCCCCGGTCAGCGCGACGACCTGGTCGGCGTTCCGAACCGCCGCCGCGAGGTCGGCGAGTCGTTCGGCAACCATACCCGGATCTACGGGTCAGAGGCCGAAAATCTCCACGGTGCTCTTCCACCGGGAGGGGTCGAGTGACCAGCGACGGCGCGACTCCGTCGGGTCCCCTGAACCCCGGCTCGCCGCCGGGCCGAGGATACCCGTCGCTGCGCGGCTCATCGGTGCCTCCGTACCGCACGTGGTAGCCCAACGCACCGGATGGGGAGGTGGTCGTCGAATGACACCCGTCCGGCCCCGATGTTTCGATACTACTAACCCCGCGTCGGGGGAACCACCACGCGAGATACCCATGCGACTCCACGAGTATCAGGCAAAGGAGGTGTTCGCGGACGCCGGCCTCCCGACGCCCGCGGCGGAACTCGCCGACTCGGTCGAGGATGCGGTCGCCGCGGCCGAGGCCATCGGCTACCCGGTGGCCATCAAGGCGCAGGTCCACGTCGGCGGCCGCGGGAAGGCCGGCGGCATCGAACTCGCCGAAAGTGAATCAGAAGCGAGAGCGGCCGCCGAGGCCATCCTCGGGATGGACCTGAAGGGCTACCGCGTCGAGACGGTCCTGGTCGAGGCGGCCGTGGACTTCGTGAACGAACTCTACGTCGGCGTCACGATGGACCGCGGCGAGGGCGAGCCCGTCGCGATGGTGAGCACGCGCGGGGGCGTCGACATCGAGGAGGTGGCGGCGGAGGACCCCCAGGCCATCGCTCGCGAACACATCGACCCTGCATTCGGGATGCACCCCTACCAGAGCCGGAAGGCTGTGTACGGAGCGGGTGTCGCCAGCGACGTCGCCCGCGACGTGTCCGGCGTCCTCCAGACACTCTTCACCATCTGGGACGACAAGGACGGGTCCGACGCCGAGATCAACCCGCTGATGGTGACGAGGGACGGGGACGTCGTCGCCGCGGACGCGGTCCTCAACATCGACGACGACGCCCTGTTCCGGCATCCGGACCTCGCCGAGATGGAGGACGAGGCCGCCGAGGACGACCTCGAGGCCAAGGCCAACGAGTACGGCTTCGACTACGTCCGCCTCGACGGCAACGTCGGGATCATCGGCAACGGTGCGGGCCTCGTCATGACGACGCTCGACCTCGTCGACCACTACGGGGGCGCGCCCGCTAACTTCCTCGACATCGGCGGGGGCGCGAAGGCCGAGCGGGTCGCGAACGCGCTGGACATGGTCTTCTCGGACGAGAACGTCGACGCCGTGGTCTTCAACATCTTTGGCGGCATCACTCGCGGCGACGAGGTCGCACAGGGGATCAACGCCGCCCTCGAGCAGTTCGACGAGATCCCCAAGCCAGTGGTGGTCCGCCTCGCCGGTACCAACAGCGAGGAGGGCATGGAGATTCTGAACACGGACCTCGTCCAGGTCGAGGCCACCCTCGAGGACGCCGTCCAGGGTGCCGTTGCTCGGGCCGAGGAGGTGGCGGAATGAGCGTCTTGGTCGACGAGGACACCCGCGTGGTCGTCCAGGGCATCACCGGCGGCGAGGGCCGGTTCCACACCGAGCAGATGATCGAGTACGGGACCAACGTCGTCGCCGGTGCCGTTCCGGGCAAGGGTGGCGAGGAGGTCGAGGGTGTCCCTGTCTACGACACCGTCGAGGGTGCCGTCGAGGCCGAGGACGCGAACACAGCGGTCGTCTTCGTCCCGCCGGCCTTCGCCGCGGACGCCTGTCACGAGGCCCTCGCGGTCGACGACCTCGACCTCGTCGTCACCATCACCGAGGGCATCCCCACCCAGGACATGAGCGGCGTTTACAAGCGCCTCAGGGAGACCGACACCTACATGATCGGGCCGAACTGCCCCGGGATCATCACCCCCGGCGTCGCGAAGCTGGGCATCCTGCCTGGCAACATCTTTGCAGACGGAAACGTCGGCCTGGTCTCCCGGTCGGGCACGCTCACCTACCAGGTCGTCGACAACCTCACAGACCGCGGCCTCGGCCAGTCCACCGCGGTCGGAATCGGCGGCGATCCGATTATCGGAACGGACTTCATCGACGCCCTGGAGTTGTTCGAGGAAGACCCGGAGACGCACGCTGTCGTGATGTGTGGCGAGATTGGCGGCGAGGACGAGGAAGAGGCCGCGCGGTACATCGGCCAGTACATGGACACCCCCGTCGCGGGCTTCATCGCCGGACGGACGGCCCCGCCGGGCAAGCGCATGGGCCACGCCGGCGCCATCGTGAGCGGGTCCGGGACGGGGACGGCACAGAGCAAGATCGACGCGCTGGAAGGTGTCGGCGTGCCCGTCGGCGACACCCCCGAGGAGGTGGTCGACCACGTCGAGGACCTGCTGTAAGTGCGGTCAACTTTCCACCCCCAACAGTTCCTCGCGGATCGTCCGGCCAGCCAGCGTGAGCGGGCCAACTGACGCACGATCCTTTCGTCACAGCTCCTGGACTGACGGCGGTCCCAGACCGGGACTTGTTTAGTCGCTCTAAATCAGGAGGTAGAGAGCTTGAACTCGGATCAGCCCTGAATGCCCTCTGTAGACTCCGAAAAGTATCGAGAGCTTTGACCGCAACTGCTCAGAAAGTCCTCGGCCCGATCAGATTTGCTACTGCTGCCGCAACCGCTACCACCTCGAAAGCCCTCGGCCCGCT
>JAZKTI010000068.1:0-11047 GCA_036625635.1 Haloarculaceae archaeon | reverse complement strand
GCCGATATCACGTCAGTGAACCTCGAAACACCGCTGACGACGACGGCATGGAGAAACCCCTTGAAACGGTACAACTTCGGTTCGCACCCGGACGCCGCACCCGCGGTGGCCGCCGGTACGCCGACGGACGAGTGACAAACACTCCCGGCAGCGCCGCCGAAGGACGACGCAGAACTCCTCATGCAGATGGTCTATCGACGAGCCGAACCGTTCAAAGTCGCCTGACCTGCTGGAAGAACGCACGATGGCCTTCGCTAGCAGATCGCGCTGGGGTCAACGTCCCCGGCCGCGTCCATGTTCTCCTCCTGGACGCGACGCGCGAGGTCGAAGAACTCCGTCGCGGCGGCATCGAGGTCCTCCCGTCCCGTCGCACCGTTCTCGAGGAGGCGGGCGAGCCACATCGTACCACGGCTGATGGTCTCCTCCTCGCTCGGGATGACCGATTCCCGGAAGAGCTTCATCGACCGCAGGGCCGCGTTTGCTTCCGCGATCATGTCAGCCTGCTGGTCCCTCGCTTTCCGGAAACTCGGGGCGACGACCAGGCCGATAGCGACCCGCTCGGCCGTGGTCGACAGGGCAGCGAGGAAGGTCATCGATTCGCTCTGGATCCCGAACTCGACGTCCTCCGGATCGTCCGTCTTGCGCTCGAGGAGGTCCGTCGCGTCCTCGTACAGCCGCGAGAACTCGCCGGCCTTCCAGCTGAACTCCCTGGTGAGGGCTGGGTAGTCCGGATCGGGATCGCCGGCCCACCGGCTGTACAGCGTCGTCCCCTGGGCGAATCGCCAGCGGAGCAGTCGGAGGAGCATCGGCGGCGCGAGGTTCCCGCGAGTGTCCGCGGTGATTCCACCCTCCTCGGCGAGTTGTTCGGCGTCCCCGCGGACGGACTCCACGTACCCGTCCACGAAGTCGGTCACGGCTGGCGAAACCTCGGTCTCGAATGCGGACTCTCCTGCCATGGCTCGCGGTACCCGTCGTGTGGAGGACCTATTCCCGGCCAGGATCAATAGTCTTCGGTCCACGCAGCAGTCAGACTCGCCGCGAAGGCCTCCTGTACGTCCGTGGAAGCAAGGCGTCTAATCCCGTCTGGGCTCATCGGTCGTCGATCGAATGGCGGTCGAAGGGGCCTGACCGCGGCTCAGCCCAGGAAGATCTCGGCCCGCTCGCATGAGGGGTTGCTTTTCGTGTCACCGCAACCAGCCCGAACGCCCTCAGCCCGCTCGCATGAGGTGGTGCTTTCCGTGTCACCGCAACGACCCAGAAAGCCCTCGGCCCGCTCGCCGGCGCTTAGCAGGATATCCTCGCTCGTTGCACTCGCTCACCGGCTCGCTTCGCTCGCCGGTGAGCAACGAGGCCACGTTGCGTGCGAACGGCGTCCTCGTGAGCGAGTCAAACGCGCGAACGAGGGTCCCCCGAGGGAGCGTGCGACCGAGGGGGAGCTCGTCAGAGCTTGCTCTGACGGTGGCTCGAGAGAACTCGTTCTCTCGGCGAACGAAGCGAGCCCTGAGAGCGCGAGGTGAGGGCGTTCTGCCTGTATACGGTTGCAGTCACGTCGTCGTTCGAGAGCGTGGTGACTGCGTTCTGGTTGTTTGCGGTCGCGGTATCGGTTCATACGACAGAGAGTGAGCTGAGGGCGTTCTGGCTGGTTGCGGTTGCCGAAACAAAGCCCCGAATCGACTGTAACTGTTTACAAGAAGACGGGCCGAGTACCCTCAGTACTCCCGCTCGATGAGGTAGTCCGCGATGTCCGAGAGCAGCGATCGGGGCTCGTTCTCTGGAAGAACCTCGAGATTTGCCTTGCCGCTGCGGACCAACTCGCGGGCCGTCTCGCGGGCGTACCCGATGCTGCCGGCGGCCTCGAGTTCGGCCACGGCGGCCTCGACCTCCGATTCAGAGAGGGCTGCCTCGGAGTCGGCCTCGACCAGGTTCTCGACGTCGACGCCCTGGTCCCGGGCATGGACCGAGATGAGGGTCTGCTTGTTCTCGACGAGGTCGCTGCCGCGCTGCTTGCCGAGCGTCTCGCTCGGCGTCGTCAGGTCGAGCAGGTCGTCTTGGATCTGGAAGGCGCGGCCGATGTCCAGACCGTAGCCGTAGAGGGCGTCGACGGCGTCCTCGTGACCCAGCAGGATTGCCGGGATGGACGCGGCGGCGGCGTACAGCACCGCGGTCTTGAGTTTGACCATCTCGAGGTACTCGTCGGGGGTCACCGCGTCGTACTCCTCGAAGGTGATGTCCATGGACTGGCCCTCGCAGATCTGGGTGCAGGTCGTCGCCAGTTCCGAAAGCGCTCTGACCGAACGGTCGGCCTCGGCTCCGGTCTCCAGCATCCGCTCGAAGGCCTTGGAGTAGAGCGTGTCGCCGGCGAGGATCGCCGTCGAAAGGTCGTACTCCCGGTGGACCGCGGGGACCCCCCGGCGGACGTCGTCGTCGTCCATGATGTCATCGTGGATGAGCGTGAAGGACTGGATGATCTCGATGCTCACCGCTGCGGTCATCACGTCGACCTGCTCGCCGCTCCCCTCGGCCCGGGTCTGGGCCGCAGCCGTCGGGAACTCGCGGTAGGGGACCGAGAGCGGTTCGACGTCTGCCAGGGCCTCGGCACTCAGCAGGAGGATCGTCGGTCGGAGCCGCTTGCCGCCAGCCTCCAGCAGGTACCGCGAGGCCTCGTAGAGCCGTTCGGGCTCGACGAGTGGCAGGTCCACGTCGACGGCGTCGTTGACGAGGTCACGCCGGCGCGCGATCGCTTCCTCGACGGCCGCCTGGTCGCTCATCGATCGTTCGTCTCCTCGCTCATCACTCGACCAGCTGGAGCATCTGCCCGTTCCGGGAGATGTGGAGGTCCCGTCCGACCGTATATCCCATGCTCTCCGCGAGGTCGACGTAGTCGGCGTAGCCGCTCATCTCCTGGTGGGCAGGGACGACGTGCTGGGGCTGGAGGGCGTCGAGCATCTCGAAGTGGCCCTCCTTGTTCAGGTGGCCCGATACGTGGATGTCGTCGTAGATGCGGGCCCCTTGCATACCCAGGAGTTTCTCGGACTGGTAGCGCTGGCCCTCGTTGGTCGGCTCGGGGATGACGCGGGCCGAGAAGACGACCTTGTCCCCCTCGTCGAGTTCATAGGGCGTCTCGCCACGGCCCATCCGGGTGAGCATGGCTCGCGGTTCGCCCTGGTGACCGGTGACGATCGGCAGGAAGTCCTCCTTGCCCTCGTTCATTACTCGCTTGAAGGTCCGGTCGACGGATTTGCGGTGGCCGTACATCCCCAGGTCCTCGGGGAACTCGACGAAGTCGAGGCGTTCGGCCGTGCCGGAGTACTTCTCCATCGACCGCCCCAGCAGGACCGGTTGCCGGCCGATGTCGTCGGCGAACTCGACGAGGGACTTCACGCGAGCGATGTGACTCGAGAACGTCGTCGCGACGATGCCCCCGTCGTAGTCCTCCATGCTGTACAGTGCGTCCTTGAGGTGTCTGCGGGCGACTGATTCGGAGGGCGTGCGCCCCTTCTTGCCGGCGTTAGTACAGTCCTCGATGTAGCAGAGAACGCCCTCGCCCTCGCGCCCGATCTCGCGGAACCGCTTCATGTCGATCGGGTCGCCGATGACGGGCGTGTGGTCGATGCGCTTGTCCAGTCCGTAGACGATGGCACCCTCGGGGGTGTGGAAGACCGGGTTGATGGCGTCGATGATCGAGTGAGTCACGTTGACGAACTCGAGTTCGTTCCGGTCGCCGATCCGCATCGTCTCGCCGGCCTCCATCTTCACGAGGTCGTTCTTGACGCCGAACTTCTCCTCGCTCTGGATCTGTTGTTTGACCAGTTCGATGGTGTACGGTGTCGCCACGACCGGTGCGTCGTACCGGTGGGCGAGTTTCGAGATGGCGCCGATGTGGTCGAGGTGGCCATGCGTGGGCACGATGGCCTTCACGTCCCCCTCGAGGTCGGACATGACGCGATCGTCCGGGATCGCCCCCATATCGATGAGATCGAGCGAGTGCATCCGCTCGGTCTCGACGTTGTCGTGAATCAGTACCTTCGAGAGGTTCAGGCCCATGTCGAAGATGACGACGTCGTCACCCGCACGGACAGCCGTCATCTGGCGCCCGACCGCCTCGTAGCCGCCGATCGTTGCGATTTCGATCTCCATTGTATCACGCCGAGGCGGCCGTCGGGACGCCTGCCGGCACGCGAACGACACGCGGGGACGCGACAGCACGCCTCTCTCGCGAGGCCGAGGGCGTTCGTGCCCGCCAGCCGCGACGACGAGTCCTGTCCGTCCCGAGCGCGCCGCATCCGCACCAACCCGACCTGGCGGATTCCTGCGGGGCGCGCTCGCCGGCCGTCGCGACGTCCGCTGGACGGCCGTGTTCTCGGTTAGGTTGGGATTGCAGGCCAGGAGATAAAACTGTGTGGGTTTGGAAGCCCCGCGGACTGGTGACTATCGGTCTGCGAGCGGGTCTTCGCCGGACTCGGGCTCGACGGCCTCCACAGTCTCGTCGGTCGAGGACTCCTCGATGTCACCGGTGTCCTGATCGCCGGTATCGCCCCACATCAGATCGTGCTGGTCGTCCGGATCGAGCGACTCCCAGGCCCCACCGAGGTTGGACTCCGGGGCTGCCGTTTCGCCGGACTCCGAGGCTGCCGTTTGACCGGACTCCGAGGCTGCAGTTTCGCCGGACGGAGCCGAACTGGCGGCCGTCTCTCCAGCCGCCGTATCCCGGGCAGCTTCCCCGCCCGCCGACCCTCCAAACGCGATCTCCTCGGCACTCGGTTCGGGACGGGACTCCTGGGTTCGTTCCTCGGGGTCCGGCGGATTGGGGTTCTCCTCCCGGTCGTGTGGCTCCGGAGACGTCTCGCTATCCGGCGATTCCTGTGGCGACTCCCACTCGGGTTCCGGGGTCGGTCCCCGGTCGGTCGGCTCTTCATCAGTTTCCCACCTCGGCTCGGGCGTCGTCTCTCGATCCGGGGGGTCGGGATTCGTCTCCCGATCCGGCTGACCGGTCGGGCTCGCGTCGACGAGCGCTCCCGCTTCACCCTCGCCGGAACCGCTCCGGGCCTCCGGGTCTGTCGCCGACCCCGGCTCCGGGTCTGTCGCCGACCCCGCCTCCGCTGCGGATGCCGACGCCGCGTCCGCCGCTGACCCCGTCTCCGCTGTCGATTCCCCTGCCGATCCGGCCCCCTCCGCCACTGACTCGACCTCCGCTTCGGCCGACAGGTGGGCCACGTCAGCCTCGGTAGCTGTCTCGGGTGCTGCGGCCTGGGCGTCGCGGGCACCCTCGCGGGCTGCCGCGGCGATGTCCGGTTCGGTCGCGGTCCCGGGTGCCTCCTCGGTCTCTCCGAGGGGTTCCTCGGTCCCAGCGGTCGCCGGTTCCTCGACGGTGGCCTGGACAGGCTCGGAGTCGCCGGTTGCGGTCGCCACCGCGACGTTTTCGCGGCCGGCGGTCACGGCGTCGGCGATCATCTTGTATGTCGCACTGAGCGTCCCGATCCAGAAGACGACGACCCCGATGAGGATCAGCACCGCCCCGCCCACGAGGGGGGCATAGTCCGGCGTCCCAGACCCGAGTGCGGGCGAGAGTTCCGGAACGGCGATCCAGTAACCAAGCGAGACAGCCCCCGCCGACACCACCACGACCGCGACCAGGTATCCGAACAGTTTCACGGCGTAGCTGGCAGCGTTCAGGAAGCGAACGGTAGTCATATCGATTTGCTAGCCAAGTGGACACAAATAAATTACGACGCCACCACGTGGTTACTGGGTGAAACCTATCGACGTCCCGGGATCGCCGCCGGCGAGAAACGAGGCGAGTGCAGGCAGGCCAAAGACGTTCGCCGGCACGTCGAGGGCCAGCAGCGCCCGGACCTTCGCCGCCATCCCACCAGTGACGTCCGTCGCGTCGCTCCCGCCGAGTGCCGATGCGATCTGATCGATGGACTCGACGCGATCGACGACCTCGCCGGCCTCGTCGAAGACGCCCGGAACTGCGGAGCACAGCCCGACCCGATCGGCCTCCAGGGCGGTCGCCAGCGCGACGACGACCTCGTCGCCGCTCAGGATGGTCGCTCCCTCGCTCTGGTGAGCGACCACGTCACCGTGGAGCACAGGAACGAACGCCTCCCCGAGCATCGTCCGGACCACATCGACGGCGAGGTCCAGGGTCCCGTCAGCGTCACGGCTGGCCGCCGAGAGGGGTGCCACCGGCACCGCCGGCACGCCATTCCCCTGGAGCGCGCCGACGACGGTCGTGTTGAGATCGGCCATCGCCCCGTGGATCTCGGCGATCGCAACAGCGTCCCGGGTCCCGGCAGTGCTCGTGACCGCGTGCCGGTTGGCGTGGTGGTGACCGAAACTCCCACCGCCGTGGACCAGCACCAGATCGCCGGCCGACGGGCTCTCCGGGGAGTCCTCACCGAGGGCGGCCGCGACGACCTCGCCGACCGTCGCCAGGGCCTCCTCGTCGACGGTCTCGGGTTCGTCCTTCCGGGTCAGAACACTTCCGCCGAGTTTGAGAACGAGCGGCACGTCAGTCCTCCCGCTTCACGCCGGTGGTGTCGAGTTCCGCCCGGAAGACGTCCTCGCACCCGGGCGTGTACTCGAGGGCAGTGCGCGTCTCGGGCGTCTCGTCGAGGGCGACGATGCATCCGCCACCGCCCGCGCCGGTGAGTTTGGCGCCGAGGGCCCCGGCGTCCCTGGCCGCCCAGACCATTGCGTCGAGCGACCGCGAGGAGACTCCCAGCGCCGAGAGCAAGCCGTGGTTGAAATCCATTAGGTCGCCGATTTGGGCGACCTCATCGGCGGCGAGGGCCGCCTCGCCAGCCCGGACGACGTCACCGATCGCGCGGACGGTGTCGGCGGCGAAGTCGTAGGTGTCCTTGAGCGAGCGCACCTCCGAAACCAGTTCACCAGTATCGCCCGCGCCGCCATCGTACCCGATGACGAAGGGCAGCTGCGGGGCGGGCAGCTGCCGGCAGTCCTCGCCCTCCACCCGGACGGCCCCGCCCATTGCCGAACAGTACGTATCGGCGCGGGAGGCCTGGCCGTTCTGGACCGCGTACTCGACCTGAAAGCCGCGGTGGGCGATCACCGCGGGATCGAGGTCGACGCCGAGTTCCCGGCTGGCGGCGTCGATGATCGCCACGACCACCGCTGCCGAGGAGCCCAGGCCCGCACCGAGGGGGATCTCGCTCTCGACGGTGATGTCGAGGCCGGTGTCGGGCGCGCCGGCGGCCTCGCGGGCCTGCTCGGCGGCTGCGTCGATGTAGCCCATGCCGGTCTGCACGAGCGAGTCCGGGACGTCGACGTCAGGGTGGTCATCGCCGCTACCGTCGTACTCGACCGTGAATCCGGAGATCGTGAGATCGCCCGCGTGGACACGCATCCCCTCCTCGCGCTCCTCGACAGTGACCCGGGCCCGCCGCTCGATCGCACAGGGGACAGCGGGTTCGCCGTAGACCACCGCGTGCTCCCCGAACAGGTAGACCTTCCCGGGGGCGCTGGACGTCGTCATGCCAGTCCCTGCGGGACGCCGGGAGTTTTAGCTATCGGTCCACTCGCAGTGGCCCCGTCCTCCGGGGAGCCACTCGCCCGCCCCGAGCCACTCCCCCAGGCCGTGCTCGCTGCGCTCGACTGGGTCGCCGGCACCAGCCACGGCTGGGACGGAGCGTGGCGAACAGGCGGTGCTGCAGCCCGCCTAGATGTCGACGTCGGTGTCGTATTTCACGTAGTTCCCGAGATAGCCACCGACCGCGCTCAGGCCGACGATATAGACCGCCCCGAAGAGCAGGAGGACGATGACCACGAAGCCGAAGCCACCCGCAGCCATCGGGAACCCCATTGGGAGGCCGCCGCCCATAGAACCGCCCGCGAGGATTGCGAAAACGAGGCCACCGAAGAGGGTTAGGAACAGGAAGAGCGGAACGAGCGCGATCACGCCGGCGATGGCCCCGACCTTCAGGCCCGCTTCCCTGGAGCCCCCCTCGAGGTAGCCCGCTGCTGCGCCGCCGAAGAGCGGCCCGAACGGGAGAAAGGCGCCCGCGACCACGTTCACGACTGCGCCGATGACCGCATTCACGAGCGTATCGCCTTCTGCCATAGGGCCACTGACGGCCGGCGTGGTTTTTTACTTACTGTTCCCGACCGGGTGCCGGCGGCCCACCGTGCTCCCGCTCCCCCGGCCGAGCCATCGGCTGTCCGCCTCCCACCACTCTCCGCGATGGACCGCCGGACCCGACGTACTGGCCTGGACTCTTGCCGGGGGGCTCGTCGTCGGTCACAGGTCGCGGTCGTCACCCTCGGGCGGCCTCGCGTGCTGGCGACTGACGGCCCGCCCCCTGACCGCTGATCGACTACGTATCGACGGGTGCACAGCACGGTCCCCTCGTCGGGAGTCCCGGAAAATCAGGCGCCTCAGATCTCGCTCTCGAAGTCCTCGAGGGCGTAGGCCGGTTCGGCGCCGCGCCGATCCAGCGTCTCGTTCGCGAGCAGCCAGTAGACCACGGACAGCGCCTTGCGGCCCTTGTTGTTCGTCGGGACGACGAGGTCGACGTTGCTCGTGGTATTGTTGGAGTCACACATCGCGATGACCGGAATGCCGACGGTGATGGCCTCCTTGACGGCCTGGGCGTCACCGATTGGGTCGGTGACCACGACGACGTCGGGTTCGATGTAGCCGTCGTATTTCGGATTCGTCAGCGTGCCGGGGATGAAGCGACCCGTCCGAGCACGGGCCCCGACGGCGTCGGCGAACTTCTCGGCGGGGAAGCGTCCGTACTGGCGGGAGGACGCCACGAGGATCTGCTCGGGGTCGTAGTCCGAGAGGAAGTCCGCGGCCGTCCGGATGCGGGTGTCCGTCATCGAGACGTCGAGGACGTACAACCCGTCGGTCCGGACGCGGTGGATGAACCGCTCCATGTCCTCGGTCTTCTGCTGGGTCCCGATGTGGACGCCGGCGGCGAGGTAGTCGTCGACCGGGATGAGGAGGTCGGCCTCCTCGTCGGGCATGACGTCCTCGTCGATGGCCGGGCCACCCTCTTCGGCGGCTTCAGCAGCGTCCTCCTCCGCGGCCTCGGAGTCGGCCGCGTCGGCCGCCGCTGCTCCCTCGGTTCCTTCGACCGCGGCCGCGTCGGCCTCGGCGGGCTGTTCCTCGCTGTCGTCGGCCTCGGCCGCGTCGTCCGCTGTCCCCTCCGGCACCGCACCGGCGTCACCGGTGGGTTCGGGGGCGTCGTCGGACTCGCTGGCGCCGAGGCCCTCGTTGTCATTTCCACTCATGCTGGATTCGCCTCGTTCTGCTCGATTCGGATGAGTTCGTTCAGTTTGACCGTGCGCTCGCCGCCGATCGCGCCCGTCTTGATGTACGGTGCGTCGGTCGCCACGGCGAGGTGTGCGATGGTGGCGTCCTCGGTCTCTCCGCTCCGGTGGGAGATGACCGGCTCGTACCCCGCCGCGACGGCAGTCTCGACGGCGTCGACGGTGGCAGAGAGCGTCCCGATCTGGTTGGGTTTGATCAGGATGCTGTTCCCGGCCCCGGCCTCGATGCCTCGCTCGAGACGATCGACGCTCGTGACGAACAGGTCGTCGCCACAGATCAGCGTCGTTCCTCGGGAGCGGTCTCCGGGGCCGCTGCGCAACGCCCGACGGGGTCCCCCACCGACTCGCTCGGTCAGGGTCGCGAAGCCCTCGAAGTCCTCCTCGTCGAGGGGATCCTCCACGTAGACGAGGCCGTACTCCTCGACCAGTCCGGCGACGTAGTCGATCTGTTCGGCGGTGTCGCGGACCCGGTCGCCGTAGCGGTAGCCGCCGGCCTCAGCGTCGTAGAGTTCCGCGCCGGCCACGTCGAGGCCGATGCGGATCTCGAAGCCGTAGTCCTCGGAGACGGCGTCGACGGCCTCGGCCAGTAGTTCGAACGCCTCTGCGTCGTGGATGGCGGGGGCCCACGCGCCCTCGTCGCCCTGGCCGGAGGGGTGGCCCCGGTCGAGAAGGAGGTCGCCGACCGTCTCGTGGACGACGGCGTTCGCGAAGGCGGCCTCTTCGACGCTCGGTGCCCCGATCGGGACGGCCAGGAACTCCTGGATGTGGGTGGCCTCGGCGGCGTGTTCCCCACCGCCGATCACGTTGCCGAGGGGGACCGGGACGGTGTTGCCCCGGAAAGCACCGCCCAGGTGCTGGAACAGTGGTGCGCCGATGACGTCGGCTGCGGCCTTCGCGGCGGCCATGGAAACGGCGACGGCGCTGTTGGCCCCGATACTCGAGAAGGTAGCCGTCCCGTCGGCCGCCCGCAAGACGGCGTCGACGTCGCGCTGGTCGCCGGCGTAGACGCCGTCGATCAGCCGGGGGACAGCCTCCTCCCGGGCACTGGCGATTGCCTCGCCGACCGGGAGTTCGGTGGCTTCGTGCTTGCCGGTGGAGGCCCCGGAGGGGGCCACTGCGCGGCCGAAGCCGCCGGATTCGGTGTGGACGTCGGCCTCGACCGTCGGGGTTCCGCGGGAATCGAGTACCCGACGGAGCCGGACGTCCACGATGCGTGTCACTCGCGTTCACCCCGCCGCACGGTGAACGGGAGAACGTTCGCGTCGAACTCCTCTGCCGCGATGAGGATGGGCTGGGTCTGGTCGGTCTCGACCAGGACCGGCGCCCCGTAGGCCACCTGCAGCGCTCGTGCGCCGATGATGCGGGCCTTCTCGTAGCGGTTGTCTGTTCGTGCCATACTCACTGGTAGGGCGAGACGATATCGACGAGGTCCTTGTGCGAGACGAGCATCCGGCGACAGCAGTGCCGCTCGACGCCGAGCTCGTCGAGGACCGCCTCGGGGTCCTCGGGCTCGCCTGCCTCGCGGGTCCGGGCCTTGAACTCCTCCCAGTGTTCGCCGACGACGTTGCCGCAGGTGAAACACCTGACTGGTACCATCATGACTGGATCACCGGTAGGACTTCTGGTAGCGGGCGCGGGCACCCGGGCCGCCCCACTTCTTTGATTCGCTCTGGCGGACGTCGTTCACGAGCAACGACCGGTCGAACTCCATGAAGGCGTCCCGGAGTTCCGCGTCGTTCGTGTGCTGGAC
>JAZKTI010000067.1:0-11142 GCA_036625635.1 Haloarculaceae archaeon | reverse complement strand
ACGTCATCGCGATGTCCGAGGCGTCCTCGAATCTCGCCCGGTTCGACGGCGTCCGCTACGGGGAGTCCGGCCGGACCGACGGCGACTGGAACGAGCGTTTCGCGGCCGCCCGGGAGGCCGGCTTCGGCGACGAGGTCAAGCGTCGCATCCTGCTGGGGACCTACGCGCTCTCGGCGGGGTACCACGACAAGTACTACCGGCAGGCACAGAACGCCCGCGCCTGGGTCGAGCAGGCCTTCGATTCGGCCTTCGAGGACGTCGACGTGCTGGCGTCGCCGACCATGCCTGTTCCGCCGATGCCCGCGGGCGAGAGCCTCGAGGACCCCCTGATGATGTACCTCGCCGACGCCAACACCGTGCCGGTAAACCTCGCGAACCTGCCGGCGATCTCGGTCCCTGCGGGGGACACCGACGAGGGCCTCCCCGTCGGCCTCCAGGTGATCGGGCCGGCCTTCGGCGAGCACCGCATCGTCCGGGCCGCGAGTGCGCTGGCCTGAGATCGGAGCGGATGCGACGCGGGGCGGGAAGGCAGTGTCTGGAGCCTGGATCGTTCCGCCTGTGGTCCTGCGGTCTCGGCTACCCAATCCCCGTCGAACCACCGATCTGGAGGCGGGATCTGCCCACTCAATACTCATATCATTGCTCGTCGTCGCCTTCCGGTGAGCCATGAGCGATACCGACGGGGCTGCGTGACCACCATCTGGATGCCTTCGCGAATCAGGATCTCTAGCAGCCCATGGTCGACTATAGCGAGGACTCAGTCCTTGTCACGACTCTCGGGGTCTACCGTGGTCTCGACGGGATCCAGGACCTGTTCGTGAATACGTTCGCCGAATTTTCCCAGGAGGGGACGACCCTGGAGGTGGAGGAAACCATCGTCGAAGGTGAGTTCGCCTCCCTGCTCTGGCACGGGGAAACGCCGGACAACGTCTCCGAGTTCTCTACCGATACGTTCTATAACTCGGCGGACACAATCGACTCCCAGACCTTCGCCGGCAAGATCGACCCCAAGGACTGACACAACGGTCCTCTATTCGGTCGTCGCGCCCGTTCGGGATGGATCGACTGCCCCAGGCCCCACCAGCTCGATTTCGGGGTCCGGCACCGTCGGGATGGCGGCCATGGGGGGGTGGCGCCCGCGGCAACCCCACACAGTCTTGCCGGTCGCCGACCAAGCGGGGCTATGTGCGGTCGCACGTCCCTGTTCGTGCCGCCATCGGTCGTCGAGGAACGGTTCGAGGCCGAGTTCCGGACGACGTTCGTCCCCCGGTACAACATCGCGCCCCGCCAGGACCTGTACGCGATTCCGAGCGACGACCCCGACGCCATCGACGCCTTCGAGTGGGGGTTCCTCCCGCAGTTCGTCGACGACCCGGAGGACTCGCCCCGACCGATCAACGCTCGGGCGGAGACCGTCGCCGAGAAGCCGTACTTCCGGGAGGCCTACGAGCATCGGCGGTGTCTCGTCCTCGCCGATGGCTTCTACGAGTGGTCCGGCGACCGGGGCAGCAAGGAACCCTACCGCGTCCAGCGCGAGGACGAACAGCCGTTCGCCTTCGCGGGACTCTGGGAGACCTGGACGCCCCCGGAGGACGAGGACGGGGACGGTCAGGCGGCCGAGGTGGCCTCGGAGGAGGAGGACGGCGACGGTCAGGCGGCAGCGGTGGTCTCGGAGGAGGAGGACGGCGACGGTCAGGCGGCAGCGGTGGCCCCGGAGGACGACGCCACCGAGGACGAGGCGGTCCGCTCGCTCACGATCATCACAACCGATTCGAACGACGTCGTTGCGCCGATTCACGACCGGATGCCCGTGATCCTCGCCGCGGACGAGGGGGAACGCTGGCTGGCCGACGGCGACACCGGCGTCCTCGACCCCTTCGAGACCGACCCCCTCGAGGCCTACCCGGTCTCGACGGCTGTCAACGACCCCACGAACGAGAGCCCGGAGGTCATCGACCCGATCGACACCGAGCAGAGCGGGTTCGAGGAGTTCACCGACTGACCGACGGCTCCGCTGTCCCGCGGCCGCCGCCAGCTATCAATGGTGATACCACCTCTGGACGGCCGTGAGCCGGGGCTTGAGGCCGCTGAACTGCCGCGAGCGCGGACCCCGGGCCGCGCACTGTTTTCCATCGGGGGGTCGGGGTGAACAGTCCGCATAGCTTTAACCCTCCAACCCTGTCATTCTGTGCCATGGCGACAGAATCTCGATCGCGCGGGTCGGCGTACGACGGCTGGCTCTTCGAACTGTACACGAAGTACGTGACGGAACCGGAATCCAGGAAGGAGGTCTACGGGTACGCACTGATGGTCGTCGGGTACCTGCTGGCGATGGGGGGCCTCCTGGTCTACCTCGTCGGACCCACCGGTCCCGAGGTCGCCTCGGACACGCTCTTCCTGATCCGGGAAGTTACGGCGGTACCCTCGGCGACCGGCCTCGTGTTCTCGCTCCTGGGAATCGTCCTGTTGCTCCCCGTTCGTCGGGGAAGCCTGGCTCTCGCTGGAATCGGCGCCCTCGTGGCCCTCGCGGGCGTCGTGCTCTTCGTGACGAACTATCCGGGCAACTGGGCCCCCGCGACGCCCGACCAGAGCGGCCTCGTCATCGGCGTGTACAGCGTCGGTATCGCAGTGCTCGCCGGCGTCGTCATCATGGTGCCCGTGGTCACTGGGGAGCGGAGCTACCTCACGGAGACGACGGAGGGCCACGAGTACGAACACCCCGACATCATGATCGGGGCGGCCGACCACGGCGGTCTCTTCGCCGTCTTCAAGCGCGGGACCGAGTGGACCTGGCGGTTCATCGACCAGAGCGCCGTCGCCGGCAGCACCACCACGTTCCTCTCCAGGCTCGAGGCCGAGGAAAGCGTCGACCTCGTCAAGGAGCAGGTCGCCAGCGCCGGCCTGCTGGAGATCAACAACGCCGCCTTCCGCCTGTACGAGGCGGCCGACGGTGCCTGGGAGTGGTATCTCGTGCGCGAGGACGGAACCCCGCTGGCGGAGACCGGCACCGAGTTCGAGACCCGTGACCAGGCCGACGCGTCGATCAACACGATCAAAGACTACGGTCCCGAGGCCGAGGTGCTCGTGGTCGAGGGGCCGGTCTACGAGACCTACCGCCAGGCCGGCGAGTGGGGCTGGCAACTCGTCGACGCGGAGCGCACTCCCCTGGCAGTGGGCGCGGAAACCCACGCTGGTCGCGACGATGCCAGCGGCGGCCTCGAGACCTTCCGGGACCTCGCGGCCGACGCATCCAACGTCGTGGTCGAGTCCTACGGCGTCGAACTCCGCGAGGACGCCGAGGGCTGGGGCTGGCTCCTCAGGGACGCCACCCACCGCCACCTCGCCACCAGCGAGGTCGTCCACGAGTCAAAGGGCGTCGCCGAGAACGAGGTCTACGACCTCCTGGACCGCCTCGAGCGGTCGGCCATTCTCCAGGCTGGCCAGCCGACCTACGACGTCTACGGCGAGGGCGACACCTGGGAGTGGCGGCTGGTCGACGAGTCCGGGACCGCGGTGGCCCTCGGCAGCGAGGCTACGGAGACCGCCGCCGCCGCGAGCGAGGCCGCCAGCCGGATGCGGGGCCACGCCGGGGCCGCAGACGTGGTGGAAATCGAGAACCTCGAGTTCGAGACCTACCGGACGGCCGATGGCTGGCACTGGCGACTGGTCGACGGCGACCGCGCCGTCCACGCCGAGAGCACGGACACCTACGAGAGCGAGGAGGATGCCCACGACGTCGTGGACCGGGTCCGGACCGAGGCACCCGAGGCCGACCTCATCGAGTTCGAGAACGCGGCCTTCCAGGTCTACGAGGCCCCCGACGGCGCCTGGCGCTGGCGACTCATCGACGAGGACGGGGCGGTCCTGGCAGACAGTGGCCAGGGCGAGTACGAGTCGAAGGACGACGCCATGGGTGCCATGATGACCCTGCAGGAGAACGCTCCCGACGCCGAACACCTCGAGATCGAGAACGCCGCCTTCGAACTGTTCGAGGACGCCGAGGGCTGGGGCTGGCGCCTCGTCGACGACATCGGCGAGACGATCGCCGACGGCGTCACCCGGCACGACGACGAGGCGGGCGCCCGGGCCGCCATGGAGAGCCTGATCGACTCCGTCGGCGAGGTCGAGGAGCGCCGGATGGAGGCCGGCATCTACCAGGTGTACGCCGACGCGGACGACGAGTGGTGGTGGCAGTTCGTCCTCCCGGACGGCGCCATCCTCGCGGCGTCCCCGGGGAGTTTCGGGACCCGCCACGAGGTCGAGGCCGCGATCGCGGAACAGCAGGAGTACGCCGGCACGGCCCCGGTCGAGACGGTCGACCAGTTGGCGGTCCTGCTGGACCCCTCCGACTGGTCGTTCACGCTCGTCGACGGGGACCGGGAGCCGGTCGCCGACAGCCCATTCACCCACGAGTCCCGCGATGCGGCCCTCGAGGCCGTCCAGGCGGTACAGGCAGACGCCAGTCGGACGACAGTCTACGAGATTCGCGACGCGGCCTTCGACTGCTACCGCGCCGAGGATGGCTGGCGCTGGCGCCTCGTCGACGCCGACCACGAGCCGATCGCCCGCTCGCCGGCGGCCTACGATGACCTGGAGTCTCTCGAGGCCGTCGTGGACACAGTCAGCGAGCACGCCGCCGACGCGGAGTTCCTCGATTACGACGAGATCGCCTTCGAACTCTACCGCGGCGACATCGGGTGGACCTGGAATCTCGTCGACGAGGAGCGGGCCGTCCTCGCGATGGCGGCCAGCCACTTCGGGGAGCGCGTCACCGCCGAGCGCGAGGTCGAGGCCGCTCGCGAGGATATCGCGAGCGCAAGCATCATCGAGATCGACTCCGCCTCCTTCGAGTTCCACCACACCGAGGCAGGCTGGCGGTGGCGACTCGTCGATCGTCACGGCGACGAACTCGGTGAGAGCGTCGAGGCCTTCGAGAGTCGGGCCCAGGCGCAGGCGGAACTCGAGACGGTCAAGGAGCACGGCCCCGAAGCCTGGGTATCTGTCGCCGAGTAGACCGGTTACCCGTCACCGTTTGTGGGGAGATGCCGGTCGTCGCCAACCGTTCTCCGCCGGGGTGCGGAATTCCCGGAGGGCTGTGGTCGCCGGTGTCTCCTTGTACCTGGGTGGCGAAGCCACCGGGCATGGCAGATCCCTCCAGTTTCGACGCCTGGTGGCCGTCGGCGTGCGAGGGGACCCCCGCCTGTCCGCCTCGCTGCCCCCGATACGTCGACGAGACGGGTACCGCGTTGCTGGTCGAACCCCGCGACCCGCCCGTCGGTGCCGGGACCGAGGGGCTGGCGCCGCCCGAGGCCGACCGCTTCGATCCCGATGACATCGTGCTGGTGGCGACCTGCGGGGACGCGGTCCGTGGCTACGCCTGGCTCGAATCCGGTGATGACGGGACGCGGACCGGCCGGGTCCGGGTGGCACGCGAACACGAGAACGGGGGTCTTCCCGTCGAACTGGCCCGTCAGGCCATCGCGTACGCCATCGCCGACGGCGCCGGCCGGCTCGTGGTCGAGGGCGACGCCGCCCCCTTTGTGGCGGCGGGGCCCGATCTCGTCGAGACGCCCGCAGAGACCCTCGAAGTGCCGCTGAGGGACCCCGAGGCGACGGCGCTCACGACGCCGCCGGGACGGACCGAGGGCGACCATACCGGTGTCGCCGCCCACGACCCCGTTTCACCGGCCCCCCAGGCGCCGGCTGAGCCCGGGCGGGGAGAGGAGCACAGCCATCCCGAGGCCGGGTCGGCGCGTGTCGACCGGACCCCGCACGAGGCGGGCGCCGGCGATGCAGCGGCCGAGCATCCGGAGGCAAAGGCGGCCCACCAGCCCGAGGGCGACCTAAGGAAACGGTCTGAGGGCGAAGCGCCCCAAGGGGCAGTGGACGAAGCGCCCCAGTGGCCGGAGGGCGAAGCGCCCCAATGGGCAGAGGACGAAGCGCCCCAGCGGCCGGAGGGCGAAGCGCCCCAGTGGCCGGAGGACGAAGCGGCCGGCAAGCGGGAGAAGGGCCGGGCCGACCAAGCGGAGGATCGAACGGTCGAGCCACTGGCCGAGCGACCGACCGGGGCGGCGGTGACAGGCCAGGGGACGACCGCCGAGGTACCCGATCTGTCGGGCCTGTTCGGACCCCGGGTGGTCGCCGTCGTGGGCGCGACTGATCGGGAGGGGTCGATCGGTCGGTTCCTCGTGGAGAACCTCGAGGGCTATGGGGGGGAGGTGGTTCCCGTCACGACGCGGAGCGAGGCGGTCCTCGGCAGGCCCGCGGCGTCATCCCTCGCGGCGGTGCCGGCCGTCGCGGACGTCTCGGGGGTGGACCTGGCCATCATCGCCGTCCCGCCCGAGGCGGCCGTCGAAGCCGTCGAGGCCGCCGTGGAGGAGGGGGTCGAGAACGCCGTCGTGGTCTCCGCCGGGTTCGAGGAGGCCGGCGGCGAGGATCATGCCCGGCGGCTCCGCGCCCTCGCCGAAGCCAGCGACCTGACCCTCGTGGGCCCGAACTCAATGGGCGTCATGAGCTCTGCGACGGGACTGAACGCCACCTTCGGCCCCCGGGATCCGCCCCGGGGATCCGTCTCGCTCATCAGCCAGTCCGGGGCCTTCGTCACCGCCGCCGTCGCCGCCGCGGTCGCCCGCGGGCTGGGATATCGCCACGTGGTTTCGGTCGGGAACAAGGCCGGTGTCGACGAGGTCGACCTCCTGCGGTACTACGACGCGGACCCCGGCACGGACGTGATCGCCGCCTACCTCGAGGACGTCGTCGACGGCGAGGCCTTCGTGGAGGTAGCCCGGGAGGTGACTCGCTCGACCCCGGTGGTCGTGCTGAAAGCCGGTCGGACGGACGCCGGGGCCGCGGCCGCGGCCTCCCACACCGGCTCCCTCGCCTCCGACGACACCGCCGTCGAGGCAGCCTTCGACCGCGCCGGCGTCCTCCGCGCCGACTCGGCAGAAGAGCTGATGGACTTCGTCGCCGCACTCGGGTCCCCGCTCCCCGCCGGCGACGCCGTGGGCGTCGTCACGAACGCCGGTGGCCCCGGCGTCCTGACCACCGACGCCGTCAGTGCCGAGGGCCTGGATCTCGCCACCTTCGAGTCCGGCACTCGCGACGCGCTCGGTGACCTCCTCCCGCCGACCGCTTCGGCGGGCAATCCCGTCGACGTGCTGGGCGACGCGGACGTCGACCGGTTCACGGCCGCCGTCGACGCCGTCCTCGCGGACCCGGGCGTCGACGTCGGCATCACGGTGACCACCCCACACCCCCTCGTCGACCACGCCGACCTCGTCGCCGCCGTCGGACGCTCCGCCCTCGCCCGGAACACCACGGTCGTTACCTGCCTGATGGACGGCGACCTCGACGCCGACGCCAAACGAGCACTCCGGCGGTACGGGGTACCGAACTACCCCGACCCGACCCGCGCCGCCGGGGCCGTCGCTGCCCGCTGGCGGTACGCGCAGTACCGCGACCGACCGCCGGTGGCGCCCCCCGTTCTGGATCTGGACCTGGATCGCATCGAGGCCATCCTCGAACGGGCCTCGGCGGCGGACCGCGACCGCCTCGGCGTCGAGTCACTCGGCCTGCTCGAGGCCTGCGGGCTCACGGTGCCGGACTGGCGGCTGGCAGACTCACCGGAGGCGGTCGGCGACCTGGCCCGCGAGATCGGGGGCGAGAGCGGAGGCGAGAGCGGGGACGGGGTCGTCCTGAAGGTCGCCAGTCCGGATGTGATACACAAGGCGGACGTCGGGGCCGTGCGCGTCGGCGTCGCGCCGAGCGCGGCTGCCGACGTCGCCGCGACGATGCTCGAGGCGGTCAGGGAGGCCAACCCGGCGGCGGACATCGACGGGGTGGTCGTCCAGGAGGCGGTCGACGCCCCGGATGGCGTGGAGACCGTCGTCGGGGCCACAGACTCCCCCTTCGGCCACCTGGTGGCCTTCGGCCTCGGTGGCCTGCTCGTCGAGGAGACGGCCGACGTCGCCTTCGAACTCGCCCCGCTGGACGCCCGCGTGGCCTCGGACATGCTCGACGCCACCGCTGTCGGCTCGGTCCTCGAGGGCGTCCGCGGTAGCGCCCCCGCCGACCGTGACGCCCTCGTCGACGCCCTCCTCCGGATCGCCGCGCTCGTCGAGGCCGTCCCCGCGATCGCCGAACTCGACGTCAACCCCCTGGTCGCGACGCCCGATGGGGCGGTCGCCGTGGACCTCGCGGTCGAACTCGCCGGCCAGGACTAACGTGTCGAGCTCGTCTGGACAGTTCCCGACGCAGCGTTATATGGGTGGAGCCGGTTGGATGGAGTGGAACCAGCGATGACACCAGGCGACAGTGGACCCCGTGCCGGCTGCGAACGGGATCGGCGATGACCGACCCCGACGATCTCCACGTCAGGGACGTGGGACAGGACGTGCGCGAACTGGGCGCGTTACTCGGCGAGGTGCTCTCGACGCAGGCCTCCCGGGAAGCCTTGGAGACCGTCGAGGGGATCCGGCAGGCCGCGATCGACGCCCGGAACGGCGACGAGGCGGCGGCAGCGCGACTCGAGGAGTACCTGGCGGGACTCGACGCCGCGGAGACCGAGATCGTGGCACGGGCATTCACCACCTACTTCGAACTCATCAACCTGGCCGAGGAACGCGCCAGGGTGCGGACCATCCGCGAACGCGGGGGTGCGGCCGGGGAGAGCATCGCCGCGGCCGTCGAGCACCTCGCAGACCGGGGGGCCGCCGCCGAGACGGTCCAGCGGATCCTCGACGACGTCCTGATCCAGCCCACCTTTACCGCCCACCCGACCGAGGCGAGACGGAAGACGGTGAAAGCGAAACTCCAGACGGTCGCCTCGGTCCTCCGCGAACTCGACGAGCGCCGGCTGACCGACGCCGAGCGGTTCGCGGTCGAACGCGACCTCGAGGCCGAGATAACCAGTCTCTGGCAGACGCCCCAGGTCCGCGACCGGCCACCGGAGGTCGCCGACGAGGCGCTGAACGTCCAGTGGTACCTCGAGAACGTCCTCTTCGAGGTCGTCGGCGACGTCTACGACCGACTCGAACGCACGCTCGAGGCGGAATACCCCGACGTGGAGGTCCCCAAGCTCTTCGAGTTCCGGTCCTGGGCGGGGAGCGACCGGGACGGCAATCCCCACGTGACGCCGGACGTGACCGCGGCGACCCTCGCCCGGCAGCGCGAGGTGGTCGTCTCCCGATACGTGGACGCACTCGACAGGCTCATGGGCGTTCTCAGCCAGGACGCCGACCGCGTCTCTGTCGGGGACGCGGTCCAGGAACGGCTCGCAGCCTACCAGGACCGGCTCCCGGGCGTCGCCGAGGCCGCGGCCGAGCGAAATCCGACCGAGCCCTACCGGCGACTGCTCCGGCTGATGACCGAGCGCCTCGAGCGGATCGACGATCTCCGGCCCGGCGGGTACGAGGACCCCGCCGAGTTGCTACGGGACCTCCGCAGTCTCGCGACCGACCTCCGGCGCAACGACGCCGAGGCCATCGCCGAGGCCCACCTCGACCCGCTGCGCAGGCAGGTCGAGACCTTCGGGTTCGCGCTCGCGGCACTGGACGTGCGCGACCACCGGGAACAGCACACGACGGCCGTCGGCGAGGCCCTGGCCAGAGCGGACGTCCCTTACCGCGATCTCGCCGAGGGCGAGCGAGTAACGGTCCTGACGGACGCGATCGTCCAAGAGGACCCGGTGGTCGACCTCTCGGACACGGGTGGCCTCGGCGAGACGGCCTCGCGGGTATGCCGGCGGTTCGACGCGCTGGCGGACTGGCAGGAAACCTACGGCGTCGACGCAGTGGACACCTACTGCATCAGCATGTGCGAGGCCCCGAGTCACGTCCTCGAGGTCCTCTTCCTCGCCGACCAGGCCGGGGTCGTCGACCTGCCGGGCTACGCCGGCCTCGACGTGGTCCCGCTGCTCGAGACGGAGTCGGCGCTCTCGGGCGCCCGCGAGATCATGGGGACGCTCTTCGAGAACGAGGCCTACGCGGCGGCCCTCGAAGCACGAAACGGCGTCCAGGAGGTCATGCTCGGGTACAGCGACTCCTGCAAGGAGAACGGCTACCTCGCGGCCCAGTGGTCACTCCACCGGAACCAGAAGCGCCTCGCGGCCATCACCGACGAGTTCGACGTCGAACTCCGGCTCTTCCACGGCCGTGGTGGTTCGATATCGCGCGGCGGCGGGCCGATGAACGAGGCGCTCCTGGCCCTCCCGCCGGAGACGGTCACCGGCGAAGTGACGTTCACCGAGCAGGGCGAGGCCATTTCCGAGAAGTACGCCAACCCCGCGATCGCCAGGCGAGAACTGGCACAGATGCTCGATGCGCAGGTCCGGGCTCGTCACCAGGCTCTGTCCGAGCCCGTCGAGGACGTTCCCGACGAGTGGCGGGGAGCCATGGCGACGGCGAGCGAGGCCGCCCGGGAGGCCTACCTGGACCTGCTGGACACGCCCGCCTTTCTGGACTTCTTCGGCCAGGCCACGCCCATCAGGGTCATCGAGGACCTCAACCTGGGCTCGCGGCCCGCCTCGCGGTCCGGCGAGCGGACCGTCGAGGACCTGCGGGCAATTCCGTGGGTGTTCGCCTGGACCCAGGCGCGGTGTATCGTCCCCGGGTGGTACTCGCTCGGGGCCGGACTCGACGCCTACCTCGAGTCGGGCGACCTCGCGACGCTGGAGGGGATGTACCGGGAGTGGCCCTTCTTCCGGACGATGATCGACAACGCGTCGATGGCCCTCGCCCGGACCGACCTCGACGTCGCCGAGGAGTACGCCTCCCTCGCCGATGCGGACGTCAGGGAGCGGATCTTCCCCATCATCACGGCGGAGTACGAACGATCCCGGGAGCTGGTCCTCGAAATCACGGGGCGGGACGAGCTGATCGAGCGGGAGTGGCTGGCCGAGAGCCTCCGCCGGCGCAACCCCTACGTGGACCCGCTGAACCGGATCCAGGTCGGTTTGCTCGAGGGCGAGGTCGACGAACGGGCCTCCCGGACGCTCCGGCTCACGGTAAAGGGTGTCGCCGCGGGGATGAAGAACACCGGCTGAGTCCGTCGACGTCTTGTCCCCACCCGCTGCACCCGCCCAGGCGTGGGTCTCTCACCGGCTGTGCCCGCCCAGCCACGAGTCGCTGTCTGGCCGTGCCCGCC
>JAZKTI010000066.1:0-11370 GCA_036625635.1 Haloarculaceae archaeon | reverse complement strand
GGTACCTGATGGGGGTACCTGATGGGGGTACCTGATGGGGGTACCTGATGGGGGTACCTGATGGGGGTCCTGATGGAGGTACCCGATGCGGGTACCCGACGCCGTCCCCCTCCCGCCGTCACACCAGTACCTGGACTGTCAGGAACAGGACGACGACGCCGAGAACGTCACAGAGGTTGGTGACCACGGGGATGACCAGGTCGTCGGGGTCGAGCCCGAACCGGTAGGCGGCGTAGGTCGCGAGGACCGTCACGAGGACGGCCAGGACGGCGAGGGCGATGCCGCTGACGAGCGCGACGGTGACCACGGTCCCGAACGGCAGGCCCGCACCGCCTGTGAGTGCGGCGAGTCCCCAGGCGCCGGCACCGATGACCGGGAAGACGGTCACGGAGAGGACGAACGTGGCCAGGCCGTTGCCGACCAGAACGTCGTCATCGACCTCGAAGGACAGCGTCCCGAGGTGGACCGCCGTGGAGAGGCGCGCCGCGAGGACGCTCCCGAGGTTGCCGGCGGTCCCGATTGTGACCGGGACGAGGACGAGCAGCGCCGGCGATGCCAGCAGTTGCTCCTCGAATTCCCCAAGCACGAGCCCGCTCCCGATCTCGACGAGGGTGAGGACGAGTAAGACCGGGAGCATCGCCCGCGTGATGGCGCGGACCGTCCATTCGGTCGTCACGGAAACCACCCCGACCTCATCGTGACCTCCGGGTCCTCATGACACCCGCCCGCTCGGTACGCCGAGGACTCGCTCCAGGACGGGGACCACGCCTCGGCACGCGACCACCCCATACAAAGACGGGGCGTGTCCGAGGCGCCGGTCCGAGCCATCTACCCCACCCCCGGCAGTGTGGTGATGATTCGGACCGCAAGCAGGAGGAAGGCCACGCCAAAGACGTCGCCGGCGGTCGTCACGATCGGTCCGACGAGGGTGTCGGGATTGTACCCGCGACGGTATCCGGCGAAGACCACGAGGACGACCGAGAGGGACAGGACAATCCCCGAGAGCAGGCCGGCGAGCAAGGCGATGCCGAGCAGGACCGGAAGGGGTGCGACCGATCGTCCTAAGGTCGAAAGCAACAGCCAGGCAGCGACCGCGGCGAAGCCGCTCGCGAGCAGGCCGTTGGAGAGGGCGGCTGCGACCGCCCTGGACAGGCGCTCGTCCCCACGAATTCGAGGCGCGACGAGCCCCTGGTGGAGCCCGGTCGCAAGCCGCGCGCCCAGCGAGCCGTACACGTTCCCACGGGTCGCGAGCAGTGCCGGCACGAGGACGAGGAGGCCGTCGATCCGGGCGAAGTCCCCCCGCATTCCCCCAAGGACGACCCCGGCGAGCAGGCCGCCCACCAGGCTCGCAGTCAGGGCGGGGAGGCCCTCGCGGTAGGCCCTTCCCGCGACCTCGGGGACGCTCATCGTCTTTCGACACCGAGCGGAGAGGCAAAAAACGCCCGCTCGCCGGGGCTCTGGATGGCACCCGAGACGAGACGAGTTCCCGACTCATCTCTGGAACTGGACCCGTCCCCGGTCCACCATCGGAAAGTGAGGCGGCCCCGGTCCACTATCGGAAAGTGAGGCGGCCCCGGTCCACTATCGGAAAGTGAGGCGGCCCCGGTCCACCGGGCGGGGCGGGATTCCGAGCCACCTCCCGTCAAGAGAGCAATCTTCGGTCGACCACCGGGACGAGCGGTCGGGAGACGGTCCCTTCACGTCGGTACCGGACGAAGGCCAGCCGAATGACGAGAATCCAGGCGGAGCAACTGCGGGACTTCGGGACGGGACTGCTCGCCGAACTCGGCGCACCGACCGACGTGGCCTCGACGGTCGCCGACTCGCTCGTCGCGGCCGACCTCAGGGGACACACCTCCCACGGGGTCCTCCGCATCCCGACCTACGGGGCGATGATCGGGGACGGTGCGCTGGTCCCCGACGCCACACCGGCGGTGGTTCGGGCGCAGGAACAGACGGCCGTCATCGACGGGAAGCGGGCGTTCGGCCAGGTCGTTGGTAGGCGAGCAGTCGACGTCCTGGTCGAAAACGCTCGCGAGGGCGGCCTCGCCGGCGTCGGGATCCGGAACGGGACTCACCTCGGTCGGATCGGCGAGTGGGCCGAGTGCGTGACAGAGGAGGGACTGTGCTTCGCGTCGTTCGTCAACACCTCGGGGGGCGGCCTCGTCGTCGCGCCGGCGGGGTCGACGACACGGCGATTCTCGACGAACCCCCTCACGTACGGCGTCCCGACCTTCGACCGCCTGCCCTTCCCCTTGGTCCTGGACATGGCCACCTCGCAGGTCGCCCACGGGAAACTCGACGCCTACCAGGCCGACGGGCGTTCGATCCCCGGCGAGTGGGCCGTCGGGGACGACGGCGCCCCGCTCACCGATCCCGCGGCGATGGATGCCTTCAGTGCGGCGGACCCGTGGGGTGCGATACGCCCCCTCGGCGGGACGACCGCCGGCTACAAGGGGACGGGCCTGGCCCTGATGACGGAGCTGTTCGCCGGGCTCCTCGGCGGCGGCCCGGTCGTCGGGCAGCGCGATTCGGGGTCGTGGTTCTCGAACGGCGCGGTCTTTCTCGCGATCGATCCCACGGCCTTCAGCGACCGCGAGACGATGACCGCGCAGGTCGACGCGGTGGTAACTCACTTCAGGGAGGCCGACTCCCATCCCGACGTGCCCGTCGGGGCAGGTGCGCGTGGGGAGGACCCGCTCCTGCCCGGTGAGGCCGAGTACCAGGCCCGCCGGAACCGCTCCGAGGAGGGGATCCCGCTCCCCACGGAGGTCACTGCGGGGCTGTCGGAGCTCGCGGCGGACTACGACGTCGCGAATCCGCTCGCGGAGGACTGAGATCGCTGCTTTTCGGACTGCCAACGTTCCCGGGCGAGGTCACACCCCGAGGTACCGCTGGCGCATCTCCTCGTCGTTGCGGAGCCGCTCGGTGGAGGCCGTCTCCACGATCCGGCCCTCGTCGAGGATGTAGTGGCGGTCGGCGACGGCCATCGCCGCGGCGACGTTCTGCTCGACGAGCAACACGGCGATGTCCTGCTGCTCGTTGATCTCCTCGATGATGTCCTCTAGCCGGCGGACGATGTAGGGAGCCAGGCCCTCGAAGGGCTCGTCGAGCAACATCAGGCGCGGGTTGGCGGCGAGCGAGCGCGCGATGGCGAGCATCTGCTGTTCGCCGCCGCTCATGTTCCGGGCGTGTTTCCCGCGCATGTCCTCGAGTTCCGGGAAGAACTCGAAGACGGCCGCGGCGTCCTTGGGATCGGTAGCATGGTTGATGGCCAGCCGGACGTTCTCCTCGACCGACAGGCGTGGGAAGCACCGGCGCTCCTCTGGCACGAAGCTGATGCCACGCCGGGCGATGACGTGTGGTGGGAGCCCCCGGAGTGACTCGCCGTCGAACCGGATCGCGCCCCCGTGGACCGACGGGACCGACGCCCCAGCGATCGCCCGGAGCGTGGTCGTCTTGCCGGCCCCGTTCCGCCCCAGCAACGAGACGAGCTGGCCGCGGTCGATCGCGAGGTCGACGCCGAAGAGGACCTGGCCGGTCTCGTAGCCGGCCTCGAGGTCCGAGACCGAGAGCAGCGTCATAGTTCCTCCCGCATGCCGCCCAGGTAGGCGTCCTGGACCGCCTCGTTGCCCTGGACCTCCGTCGGCGACCCGGTCGCGATGACCGATCCCCGATCGAGGACCGAGATTCGGTCCGAAATCGACAGGACGACGTCCATGTCGTGCTCGATCAGGACGACGGTCAGGTCGCGTTCGTCCCGGACGTCCTCGACGAGGGCCGCGGTGTCCGCGGTCGCGCTCGGACTCATGCCGCTGGTCGGCTCGTCCAGCAACAGGACCGCCGGGTCCGTCGCCAGCGCCATCGCGATGCCCAGCCTCCGCTGGTCGCCGTGACTCAAGTTCTTCGCCTCCGTCTCGAGGGTCTCGCTCAGCCGGAGCGAATCGGCGATGTCGATGGCCCGGTCACGACCGACGCCGTGGTGGTTCCGGAAGAGGTCCATCGAGAACGCCCCCCGTTCGGTCGTCTGGGCGACCAGCCGGATGTTCTCGAGGACCGTCTGGTCCGTGAACAGCTGGTTGGACTGGAACGAGCGGGCCAGCCCGAGGTGGGGCCGACGCTGCTCGGGGTGGTCGGTGATCTCCTCGCCCCCGAGGTAGACCGCGCCCGCCGTCGGCGCGAGCGAGCCCATGATGCAGTTGAACAGCGTCGTCTTGCCGGCCCCGTTGGGGCCGATGATCGCCCGGAGTTCCCCCTCACCGACGGCCAGGCTCACGTCGTCGACGGCCCAGATCTCCCCGAACCGTCGCGTCAGCCCGTCGACGCCGAGGACGGCCGCCGTCGGATCGGCGACCGGGGCGGCATCGTCGCGGCCGGACGACCGATTCCCGCCGGCCCCACTCATGATCGCCACCCCTCGACCCGCCCGCGAATCCGGCCCGGGATTGCCCGGATGTAGCCCCAGATACCGTCCTGGGGGGAGGTGAGCACGACCACGACGAACAGCGCGCCGAGGAAGAACTGCCAGTACCCCAGGATCGTACTGAGGTCGACGCTCACCACCGCCAGGTCGGCGGTGGGGACGTGCAAGACCTCGAAGTCGGTGAGGAAGTCCTCCGCGAACAGCCAGGTGAAGGTCCCGGCGATCGGGCCGAAGAAGTACTGGATGCCGCCCAGCACGGCCATCAGGACCGTGTCGCCGCTCGTGATGACGCTCAGGTCCTCGATGGCGGCCCCGGAATTGTGGATTTCGAGCAAGACTCCCGCCAGCGCGGCGAAGGTGCCGCTGAAGGTCAGCGACCACACCTTGTATCGCGCGGTGTCGACGCCCATCGCCCGGGCGAGCTGTTCGTTCTCGCGGATGGCCACGAGCGTTCGGCCGAAGGGGGAGCGCAGCACCTGCCACATCGCCAGCAACGCCAGCAGGACGACCACGGCCACGACCCAGTACCAGTCGACAGACAGCCCGACGGCCTGAACGGAGATCTTGCCCCGGACCTGCTCGACGAAGTTCGGTAACGCCCCGCCGGTCAGCCCGTTCGATCCCCCCGTGAGCCCACCCGGGTCACGGAGTACGACGAAGTAGATCGCCTGTGAGACCGCGAGGGTCAACATCGCGAAGTAGATCTCGCCCTTCTGGACGATGAGCTTCCCGAGCAGGTAGCTGAAGACGGCGACGGCGAGCAGCGAGAGGATCGCTCCGGCGACGAAGGTGAGGCTGCCCCCGGCTGGGAGCCCGGGCAACCCGTGCACGACGGCGATGGCCGTGATGTACATTCCGAACCCGAGGAACATCGCGTGCCCGAAGGAGAGCAGACCGGTGAAGCCGAAGAGGAGGTTGAAGGCGGCCACGAACAGCATCATGATGAGCATCCGCGTGGCGACGGCCTCGTAGCCGAGCAGGAGGTCGTTGGCGACGACTGGTCGCAATAGCACTACCAGCAGGACGAGGCCGATGGGGATCCGGTATCGCTGGAGCAGTGACGGCGCCTTCCGGGCCCGTTTGCGCCCGGCCGCCGCCGCGGATGGCTCCGACTCGCTTCCGTCCGGCCCCCTCTCGTCCGAGCCCTTCCCGTCCGATTCGCTCCTGTCCGACTCGCCCATGCCCGCCTTGCTCATTCGAGTAACCCCTCCTCGCCGAACAGTCCCCGGGGCTGGAGGAGCAACACGACGATCATGACGACGAATGGAACGATGCGGCCCGTCCCCTGGATGTCGAGGACGCCGATCCCGGTCGTGACCGCGAGCGAACTCAGCACCGCGGGGACGAGGAACTGCGACCAGCCCACGATGAGGCCGGCGACGACGCTCCCGAAGAGGCTGCCGACGCCGCCGACGACCACGACGACGAAGGCCAGGATGACGAACTCCTCGGCCGTCCCGGGGTCGACCCCGAACTCGACGACGCGCAAGGCCCCGCCGAGGCCGGCGATGACGGACCCCAGGAAGAACATCGCGGTAAAGCGCAGGGAGAGGTTCACGCCGACGAACTCGGTCATCTCCCCGTCCTGGACGCCGGCGCGGACGGTCAACCCGAAGTCGGTCTTCGAGATGAGGTAGTAGACCGCGACGACCGAGACGACCGAGACGACCACCGTGAACAGCCGGTAGCTCGCCACCTGGGTGACGAGCAGGTCGGTGCTTCCGGTGAGGTAGCCCGGTTTGCTGGGCTGGAGGCCGTTCGGGCCCCAGACGTACCTGACCGCCTCGGCGATCATCAGCGTGAGCCCGAAGGTCGCGAGCAGACCGATGATCGGGTTCTTGCCGTAGAGCCGCCGGAGCACGACGACTTCCATGAGGATCCCGATCAGGCCCACGCCGACGGGCGCGAGGACCAGCGCCACCGGGAACGGGACCCCGTAGGTGGCCATCGCCGCGTAGGTGAAGTACCCGCCCAGCATGAACAGGGCACCGTGGGCGAAGTTGACCACGCCCATGAGTCCGAGGACGAGCGCGAGACCCAGCGAGAGCATCACGAGGATCATCCCGTAGACCATCCCGCCGATGGCCTGGTCGACGAACAGCCCCGGCTCCTGGACCGCCGCGTTCCCCAGGAGGACGACGCCCAGAACGATGCCGACGGTCGCGCCGGGCGAGAGCCTCCGCAGGTGGGCCCCGACCCACCCGACCGCGTCAGGTGTGGCGCCGCTCATCGATCGCTTACAGCGAGCAACCGGTCTCGGAAACGGGCCGGGCGACGTCGTCGCCCGCGAGCGTGTCCTCGGTCTGGAACCACGTCTTGTAGGGGTCGTCCTCCATCTCGTCGGTCGGGAGCGAGGAGGCCGTGTAGGTGGGCTGGATCAGCTGATGGTCGCCGGCGCGCCAGTACATCTCGCCGCCACCCTTCCAGTCGGCGATGGCCGATTCGACCTGGTGGCCCTCGAGGGCCGACTGGATCGCGTCGGCATCCGTCGACCCCGCGCGCATCGCCGCCCGAACGCTCTGGTCCATGGAGACGTAGCCCAGGTAGTGGCGGATGTACGGGTCCATCTCCCCGCTGTCGGCGACGCGCTGCTTGAAGTCCTCGCCGGCATCGACGGCCGGTCCCCAGACCTGGCCCGCGATATCCAGAATAGAGGCGGATTCCTGGTCCAGGCCCCAGTAGACGATGTCCTCGAGCTGGTGCATCGCGAGGGTCCGGTCCTCGATGCCCTTGGCGACGATCTGGTTGGTCGCCTTGCGGAGGTCGAGGCCGGCGATCAGGACGCCGATCGCCGGGGCCCCGGAGTTCTTCGCCCGGTTGATGTACTGGGCGTAGTCGTCGCTCGGGAAGGGCACGGCCTCGGTCCCGACGACGGTCTTGCCCTGGCTCTCGAGGATGTTCTGGACGGCCTCGACGGCCGTCTGGCCCCAGGTGTAGTCCGAGTACATGAGGTACCACTCGTCCTCGGCTTCGGCCATCTTCGAGCCGATCGTGTTCGCAAGCATCGAGTTCGACGCCGACGGCCGGAACACGTACTTGCCACAGGAGCCGCCCGTGATCGCACTCGAGTGGGCGCCGGTCGGGAAGTAGATGACCTGGTTCTGGTTGGCCCAGCCACCGACCTTCAGTGCGACGGCCGAGGAGACGCCACCCATCAGGAAGTCGACGCCGTCCTCGGTGACCAGCGAGCGCGCCTCGTCGAGGGCCGTGCCCGGTTGCAGCTGGGAGTCCGCCGTCGTCAGGTCGATGTCCACGCCGAACTCGGACTCGAGGTCCTGCATCGCGAGTTCCGCCCCGGTGATGGCCGCGTTGCCGAAGACCGCGAAGGGCCCGGAGGTCGAGGTCACGGCGCCGATGGAGACGCTGTCGACGCTCGGGCCGGCGGTCGTGGTCCCTCCGTCCCCGCCGTCGCTACCGCCGTCGCCCGTGTCTCCGTCGCCGCCGTCCTCTCCGCCGTCGCCGCCGTCGGCGGTGGTCCCGCCGCCGTCGCCGCCGCAGCCGGCCAGGCCCAGCATGCCGACCGCACCGGTTCCTGCCAGGAACTTCCGACGCGATGTGCTCGATACTATGGACCGCCCTGTCGTGTCGACGACCCCGTCGCTCATTTGTACGACGTTCCTTCCATCGCTACGGGCAATAAAACCTGCCATAAACGTCATTACTCGCGTCGGTGCTCGCGTCGTTGCTCGGCTCTTCACTTGCGTCACTGCTCGGATCATGATTGCGTGTACCGGATCTTGCGACGCTGTTCGATTCAGGGGTTGGGCCGTAACTTGCGCCATTGCCCCGGTCACGTGCTCGCCACCGTACTCGCCCCGTTCCTCACAACGCGTATCCCGTCCTTCGAATTGGGGGCTCGCACACCCTCCGACCGGGACTGACTGCCGACCGGCCCACCGGAACCCCGGACAGGACGAGTACGGTGATCCCGGCAGCTCTTCGACGACGGCTGACTGCGCTACGTGCCACGGTTACAGTCTCCACACGGTGTTCTTCGGGTTCGAAACGTATTCCCGCAGACTTGGAACAGACTTGCAATACTAATCAGGCTACCCCCGTATGACGACCTGGAAGATACATGACTGGCTATGCAATCGTCCTTGCGTCGGGCAGGCTCGAGCGGTTACAGGCAGTTGCCAATATCGCGTCCATTGCGGCGGCGTCGGACGTGCCCGTGGACGTCTTCGCGACGATGGACGGCCTCGAGGCTTTCGACTCGGAGACCGTCGCGAACGGCGCTTTCGAGATGGGCCCCATCGGCGAGGCGATGCTCAACGCCGAGGAGGTCGACATGGCACTGTTCACGGAGAACTTCTCGCGGGCGAAGGAGATCGGCGACATCACCCTGTACGCCTGCGAACTGTCGATGGACCTGCTCGGCAAGGACCTCGACCAGTACGCGGACGTCTTCGACGACACCCTCGGGGTTTCCGGGTTCCTGAACGCCGCCCGGGACAAGCAGGTGATATTTGTCTGATCGGCCCCGACGTTATCCGCGAGGCACCGGATTCCGACCGAACGCCACACTCCCAACACACGAGATACACAATGAGCGAAACCGAATACGACGCGGACGTCTCGATCGACGCGCGCGGTGCAACCTGCCCCGGTCCCCTGATGGACCTCATCGGGAAGGTCAAGGAGGTCGACTCCGGCACCGTCATCGAACTACTCACCAGCGATAGCTCCTCGCGCAACGACGTCCCCGAGTGGGTCGACGAGACCGACCACGAGTACCTCGGGGCCGTCGAGGACGAGGACTTCTGGCACCTCTACGTCGAGGTCGTCTGATCCCGTGGCCGAGCCCGAACCCACTCGGGACGGATCCACGTCGGACGGACCCACGCCGGACGGATCCACGCCGGACGGATCCACGCCGGACGGGCTCACTCGGGACGGATCCACTCGCGGTCTCGACGCCGGGGCATCGCCCGTTCGAACGAGCACCCAGCACCTACACCAATGACACACGACATCGTCGTCGTCGGTGGCGGCACGGGCGGAACCGTCCTCGCCAATCGCCTGGCGGAGGACCTCGCGCCCGAACTCGCGGCGGGTGACGCCCGGGTCACGCTGCTCACCGACGACACCGACCACGTCTACAAGCCGACGTTCCTCTACGTTCCATTCGGCATGAAGACGGTCGACGACGCCAAGCGTCCGGTCGCGGAGCTCGTCGACGACAGCATCGACATCCGGTACGACCGCGTTACAGCGGTCGATACCGACGCCAAACGCCTCGAAATCGGGTCCGGCGGCGCGGTCGGCTACGACCAGCTCGTCCTCGCGATGGGCGCCAACCTCGCCCCCGAGGAAGTCCCCGGGCTCGCCGAGGACGGCCACCACTTCTACGGGCCCGAGGGCGCCGAGGCGCTCCGGGACGAACTCGCCACCTTCGAGGAGGGCCACCTCGTGCTCTCCGTCGTCGGGGTCCCCCACATGTGCCCCGCCGCCCCCGTCGAGTTCGTCCTCATGGTCGACGACTGGCTCCGCGAGCGCGGTCGCCGGGAGGACGTCGAGTTGACCTACACGTACCCGATCATGCGCGCCCACGGTATCCAGACGATCGCCGACTGGGCCACCGACGAGTTCGATGAGCGGGACATCACCCTGGAGACGTTCTTCAACGTCGAATCCCTCGACCCGGAGACGAAGACCGTCGAGACGATGGAGGGCAACGAACTCGACTACGACCTCTTCGTCGCCATTCCGCCCCACGAGGGCAGCGACCTCGTGACCGAGGCGGGCCTGGGCGAGGGCTGGGTCGAGGTCGACCGCCACACCCTCGAGGCCGAGCAGGCCGAGGATGTCTACGCCATCGGGGACATCGCCGATGTCCCGACGAGCAAGGCCGGCAGCGTCGCCCACTACGAGGCCGGCACGGTCGCCAGGCGCATCACCAGCCGCGTCCGCGGCGAGACGCCGACGGCAGTCTACGACGGGAAGACGGTCTGTTTCCTCGAGGCCGGCCTCGACGAGGCCACCTTCGTCGAGTTCGGCTACGGCGACGAGCCCGTCGTGCGGGAACCGACCAAGCCGCTCCACTGGGCCAAACTCGGGTACAACGAATCCTACTGGCTGACCGCCAGGGGGCTGCTCTGAGGTGACCACGATGTCCGAACAGGAACCCATGGACGACGCCCCCGAGGAACAGCCCGAGGAGACCGCCGAGACGGCACCCGAGGACGCCATCGCGGCCGTCCTCGACGAGCACGACGAGTCCCTCGCCGAGTCTCTCGAGACACTCGCGACGATGCAGGAGACCGGGACGCTCGACGACCTCGCGGCCTTCGCCGACACCGTCTCGCTCATGCAGGCTGCCATGGACGACGAGATGGTGATGACCCTCGCCGAGACCGGGACGCGCCTGGGAGAGGTGGCCGACACCGCCGCCGACGAGGAGGTGGCTCAGGGCCTGGAACACACCCTCTCCGCCGTCGGCGAGGCCACCGACGGCGAGGCCCAACCCGTCGGGATGTGGGGCCTTATGAAGGCGATGCGAGACCCCGAGGTCAAGGCCGGCATGGGCGTTGCCATCGCGTTGCTGCGGGCGCTCGGCCGGGACGTGGGCGAGGCGCCCGAGGAGTATTGAGGTACCGCGCTTTCCGGAGGTTCTCGTGGACTCGGGACGTATGTGGACCGGGAAGGTCACGTGACGTGGACGGCCAGGATGATTATCCCAGCTCCTGGACGTCGAAGCGAGATACCGTGTTGAGTGGAGACGCCGTGTGGACCGTGGACGGGGTCGACGTGGAACCTGATCTTCCGAATCGGGCATCGGTGCACGTTCCCGTCAATCGTTCCAGCCGATCGTTCCAGTCGATCGTTCCAGCCGATCGGTCCAGTCGATCGGTCCAGCCGATCGTTCCAGTCGATCGGTCCAGCCGATCGTTCCAGCCGATCGGTCCAGTCGATCGGTCCAGTCGATCGGTCCAGTCGATCGGTCC
>JAZKTI010000065.1:0-11399 GCA_036625635.1 Haloarculaceae archaeon | reverse complement strand
TCCTCGTCTTCCTGATGGGGTCGTTCATCGAGGGCGCGGCCGGGTTCGGGACGCCCGCCGCCATCGTCGGCCCGCTGCTGGTCGGCCTGGGCTTCCCGCCGCTTGCCGCCGTCGTGGTGGCACTGACCGGGAACATCCTGGCAATCACCTTCGGCGCGGTCGGGACGCCACTGATCATCGGGCTCGAGAGCGTCGTGTTCCCGGACATCTCCGAAACGATCACGGCCGGCGGCTTCGAGAGCGTCGGGGCCTACGTCGCACAGATCGGCGTCTGGGCCGCCATCATCCACGCTATCGTCGGGATCGCGATTCCCTTCATCGGTGTCGCGATGATGACTCGCTTCTTCGGCGAGGAGCGCTCGATCAAGCCGGCAATCGAGATCATCCCCCTGGCCGTCTTCGCGTGGGCTGCCTTCGCAGTCCCGTACATCCTGACGGCCGTCTTCCTGGGGCCGACGTTCCCGGCGCTGTTGGGGGCGATGGTCGGCCTGGTCATCGTCACGCTGACCCTCCGGGCCGGGTTCTTCATTCCCGAGGAGGAATGGGACTTTGGCCCCCGCGACGGGTGGCCGGACCACTGGGTCGGCTCGATCGAACCCGGCCAGGGCGTCGGCGGTGCCAGCGGTGAGGAGGCCGTCAGAGCCGACGGGGGCACGAACTCACTCGAGGACCGGCACGGCCAGGACATGTCGCTGGCCGTCGCCTGGTTGCCCTACGTACTGGTCGCGGCCTTGCTCGTCGTGACGCGGATCTGGGAGCCGGCCCAGTCGCTCCTGCAGGAGAACCTCCACATTATCGTGAGCAACATCCTCGGCGTCCCCGGCGTCAACGGCGAGTTCCGGACCCTGTATCTACCCGGCTTCATCTTCGTCCTCGTCGCGGTGGTGACGTACCTGCTCCACGGGATGGACACCACCGAGATCAAGGACTCGTGGTCGGAGGCGGTCCGGAACATCATCCCGGCAGTCATCGCGCTGTGGTTCGCCGTCGCGACCGTCCGGGTCATGATCCTGTCGGACCCGAGCCAACTGGGCGCCGTCGACTTCGGCGGCATGCTCCAGGTGCTCTCGACGGTCACCTCGGACATCACCGGCCAGCTCTTCCCGTTCTTCTCGGGATTCATCGGAGCCTTCGGTGCGTTCATCGCCGGCTCGAACACCGTCAGCGACATCCTCTTCGGCCTCTTCCAGTTCGAGGCCGCAACCCAGATCGGCGCCCCGACCCAGATCGTCGTCGCCGCCCAGGCCGTCGGTGGGGCCATCGGGAACCTGGTCGCCATCCACAACGTCGTCGCGGCGCTCGCGGTCGTCGGGCTGGTCGGCGAAGAGGGGCGCGTCATCCGGCTCGAGTTGATACCACTCGTGTACTACGGCGTTGCGACGGGCATCCTGACCCTGCTCCTCGCCTACGTCGTCGTCCCGACGGCGTTCTGATCACGAGACGTTATTCAAGCCCGCCCCCTTACTGCATTCAATGGCTCACGAACCGACGCGCTCGTCGAACGCTGACCCGGCCGTCGACCCGAGCGCGAATTACGACTACCGCGGAGGACCGGACCATCGACCCGACCTGGTCGAGGCCCTGGAGACACGCGTCGAGGGGGACGTGCGCTTCGACAGCTACACCCGCGAGCTGTTCGCCACCGACGCGAGCGCCTACGAGGAACTGCCCATCGGCGTCGTCTCCCCGGTCTCGACCGCGGACGTGGCCGCCGTCGTGTCCTACTGTGCCGACGAGGGGATTCCCGTCCTCCCGAGAGGTGGCGGCACCAGCCTCGCCGGCCAGGCGGTCAACGAGGCCGTCGTGCTCGACTTCAAGCGACACATGGACGGCCTGCTCGAGGTGGATCCGGACGCGGCCACCGCGCGGGCCGAACCAGGCATCACGCTCGCGCACCTGAACGACCACCTCCGCCCCGACGGCCTGAAGTACGCGCCCGACCCCGCCTGGGGCGACAAGAGCGTCCTCGGCGGGTGTATCGGCAACAACACCACCGGAGCCCACTCGCTGAAGTACGAGAAGGCCGACGGCTACATCGAGGCGGTCGAGGCCGTCCTGGCGGACGGGACCGTGACGACCTTCGGCTGGGTCGACGTCGACGACCTCGAGGACCTGGCCGAGACCGGCGGGGATGCCGACCTGGAGGGGCGCATCTACGCCGAGGTCGCTCGCATCCTCGAAGCGGACCGTGAGGAGATACGAGAGCGCTATCCGGACCTGACGCGGAACGTGTCGGGGTACAACCTCGACCGCCTGGTCCAGGACGTCGAGGAGCGCGGGGCGGTCAACCTCGGTCGCCTCCTCGCCGGCAGCGAGGGGACCCTCGCCATCGTGACGGAGGCGGAAGTCTCCCTGGAACCCCGGCCCGAGACGACGGCCGTCGTCATGTTGACCTACGACGACGTGCTCGACGCGATGGAGGACGTCGCACCCATCCTCGCCCACGATCCGTCGGCAGTCGAGGTGATGGACGACGTCCTGCTCGACCTCGCACGAGACACCACGCAGTTCACGGACCTCGTGAAAACGCTCCCCGAAGGGACCGACTCGACGCTGCTGGTGGAGTTCTACGCCGACTCCGTCGCGGCGGGCAAAGGGAAGGTCGCAGACCTCCTGGCTGACCGCCTCCCCGCCTCCGAGGCGTCGGTCGAGCCGAGCGAGGACCGCCTGGAAACCGAGTCCGGGGTCAACGCCGTCGATGCGCTTGAGGCCTACGACCAGGATCGCCAGGACAAGTTCTGGAAGATGCGCAAGGCCGGCTTGCCGATCCTCCTCTCGCGGACCGGCGACGACAAACACTGGCCGTTCATCGAGGACACGGCGATCCCGGCCGAGAACCTGCCCCAGTACGTGGCAGACCTCCAGGCACTGTTCGAGGACCACGACACGTTCGCGTCCTACTACGCGCACGCCGGCCCCGGCGTGTTGCACATCCGGCCACTCTTGAATCTCAAGACCGACGAGGGGCTCCGGGCGATGGAGGAGATCGCCGACGACGTGACCGACCTGGTGATCGAGTACGGGGGCTCGGTGTCAGGGGAGCACGGCGACGGGCAGGCCCGCACGCAGTGGAACCGGAAACTCTACGGCGAGAACCTCTGGGGCACCTTCCGCGACCTCAAGTCCGCATTCGACCCGGACTGGCTGCTCAACCCGGGGAACGTCTGCGGGGACCACGAGATGACCGGGAACCTCCGGTTCGGTTCCGAGTACGCCTTCGAGGCGGGCTTCGACCCCGTCCTGAACTGGGACAACGACAACGGCTTCCAGGGAATGGTGGAACTCTGTCACGGCTGTGCCGGGTGTACGGGACACCAGGACACCACCGGCGGCGTGATGTGTCCGACCTACCGGGCCGCCGAGGAGGAGATCACGAGCACCCGGGGCCGGGCCAACATGCTCCGCCAGGCCATGAGCGGGGACCTGCCGGACGACCCGACCGACGACGAGTTCGTCCACGAGGTGCTCGATCTCTGTGTGGGCTGCAAGGGCTGCAAGGTGGACTGCCCGAGCGGCGTCGACATGGCCAAACTGAAAGCCGAGGTCGTCCACGAACACCACCAGCGGGAGGGCACGTCCGTCCGCGATCGCCTCTTCGCCAACGTCGAGCGCGTCCTCTCGCTGGGGAGTACCTTCGCGCCCCTCTCGAACTGGACGATGTCGGTCCCCGGCGTCGACTGGGTGATGGAGAAGACCGTCGGCATCGCCCGCGAGCGGGACTTCCCGGCGTTTCACCGGAACACGTTCCGGACCTGGTGGCAATCCAGGGGTGGGGCGACTGTCGCGGAGGGGGACGCCGAGCGGAAGGCGTTGCTGCTCGCGGACCCGTACACGAACTACAGCCATCCCGACGTGGGCCAGGCTGCCGTCGAGGTGCTCGAGGCCGCGGGCGTGCACGTGCACGTGCCCGAGGAGGTCGGCGACAGCGGCCGCCCGGCGTTCTCGAAGAGCATGCTCGACAAGGCACGCGCAGTAGCCGAAGCGAACGTCGACGCGCTCGCGCCGTACGTCCAGGAGGGCTGGGACGTCGTGACCGTCGAGCCCTCCGACGCGGTAATGTACCAGCTCGACTACCTCGACCTGCTGTCCGGCCCCGACGTCGAGGCCGTCGCCGACCACGCCTACGGCGTCTTCGAGTATCTCGACGGCCACTCGCTCGACGAGGCAATCGCGTTCGATGCGCCTGACGTGTCCCTGGCCTATCACGGTCACTGCCAGCAGAAGGCCACCAGGAAGGACCACCACGCAGTCGGCGTCCTCAGGCGGGCGGACTACGAGGTGGACGCGCTGGATTCGGGGTGCTGTGGCATGGCAGGCTCGTTCGGCTACGAGGTCGAACACTACTCGATGAGCACCGCGATCCGCTCGATTCTCTACGACCAGGTCGACGAGTCGCCCGCCGAGCAGGTCGTCGCACCGGGGGCGTCCTGCCGCTCACAGCTCCTCGACTACGGCCGCAGCGACGAGGAGCCGCCCCATCCCATCGAGATGGCGGCGGCGGCCCTGTAGGGCGGTGGCCCTCGGCGGTGGGACTCGGTTCCCGGCCAGGTCCCGGGAGAGACGCCGCCGCCAGGTCTCGAACCTGGGACAACCACGTTAACAGCGTGGTGCTCTACCATCTGAGCTACGGCGGCTCGCGTGACTCACTTGCCGGAACCATCAATTAGGGCTTTCGCTTCGAGGGTGTGCACCGACACGCTTTCGAGTCCGTCCACCGAACCCGCTGGCATGAGCGACGCCGGCAACGACCGCGAGGCCGTCCTCGAGTCGGTCCGCGAGCGCGTCACGCCCGACGCCGCGGAGCGCGCGGCCATGCGGGCCGTCGTCGATGAGGTGACCGAGCGGGCGGAGGACGCCGTCGCCGACCTCCCGGTCGAGGCCCGGATCTGCCACGTCGGGTCGACTGCACGAGACACCTGGCTCGCCGGCGACCGCGACGTGGACGTATTCGTCTGCTTCCCGCCGGACCTCGACCGGGAGTCCCTCGAGGAGTACGGCCTCGGGGTCGGGGAAGCGGTCCTCCCGGAGGGGCGCCAGGAGTTCGCCGAACACCCCTACGTCGTGGGCGAGGTCGAGGGGTTCGAGGTCGACCTCGTTCCCTGCTACGACGTGGCCGCGGCGACGGACAACCGTTCTGCCGTCGACCGGACGCCGTTCCACGCCGCCTACCTCGAGGACCGCATTGACGACGCGATCGCCGGCGAGGTCCGCCTCTGCAAGCAGTTCCTGACAGGGGTCGGCTGTTACGGGAGCGACCTCAAGACCCGTGGCTTCTCGGGCTTCCTCGCCGAGCTCCTCGTCCTCGAATACGGGGACTTCCCGGCGCTCCTGCGGGCCGCGGCCGACTGGCACCCGCCCGTCCGGCTGGACCCCGCCGACCACGGAACCACGACCTTCGAGGACCCCCTGGTCGTCGTCGACCCGACCGATCCCGACCGCAACGTCGCGGCGGTCCTCTCGGCGACGAACCTCGCCCGGTTCCAGCACTACGCCAGGGACCTCCTGACCGACCCGCGAGTGGCCCTGTTCGAGGCCACCGACCCCGGGCCACTCGACATCGAGGGGATCCGCGAGCACGTCGAGCGACGGGGGACGACGCCGGTGGCCGTCCGCTTCGAGGCCCCGGACGTCGTCGACGACCAGCTCTGGCCACAGCTCCGGACGTCTCTCGACGGCGTCGCCGACGAACTCCAGCGGCGTGGCTTCGACGTCCTGCGGCGCGTCGCCATGGCCGAGGAGACCGGGGTCCTGCTCGTCGAACTCGCGGTCGCCGAGCGACCGGCGGTCGAACGACACGAGGGCCCCCCGGTCCACGTTCGCGACCACGCCGAGCGGTTCGTCGCCGCCTACGCCGGCGACTCAGACGTCTACGGGCCCTTCGTCGACGGCGATCGGTACGTCGTCGAGCGCGAGCGGGCGTTCACGACCGCGGTGGCGTTTCTCGAGAGCGACGCGCTCTTCGACGTGGGCCTGGGCGTGGACGTGAAGGCCGCCCTCGAGGCGGGCTACGACGTGCTCGCCGGGTCGGACCTGGCTGCCTGCGCCGACGAGTTCGGCGTCCCCCTGGCGCGCTACTTCGACCCGACGCCCTGAGCGGCGACGTCGTCGATGACGGCCCGGGCGCCGTCGCGGACGGACTCGTCGTCGGAAACGGGCACGTACCCGTCGAAGATCTCGTGGACCATCGAGACGCTCGAGGAGAGCGTGTCGAGCCCGTAGCCGCCCTCGAGGAGGAACCCGAGGGCGGCCCCGGTCTCCGAGGCGAGGTCGCGGACGCCGGCGGTCAGCCGGCCGTAGCCCTCCGTCGAGACCCGCATCCGGCTGATTGGATCGTGCTCGTGCGCGTCGAAACCCGCACTGACCAGGAAGAGGTCCGGATCGAAGTCGCGGACGGCGGGGGCGACGACCTCGTCGAGGGCCGCCATGTAGGCTCTGTGGGAGGTCCCGGGCGGGAACGGGACGTTGAGCGTGGTCCCGCTGCCGTCACCGCGGCCGGTCTCCAGGAGGTTGCCGGTCCCCGGGTAGAGGCCTTCTTCGTGGATCGAAGCGTACAGGACGTCACCCCGGTCGTAGAAGATGTCCTGCGTGCCGTTGCCGTGGTGGACGTCCCAGTCAAGGATGGCGACGGTGGAGGCCTCGCCCGCGTCGATGACGGCCTGGGCGGCGACGGCGGCGTTATTGAAGAAACAAAACCCCATCGCGTCGTCGGCGACCGCGTGGTGGCCCGGCGGGCGGCCCAGGGCGAAGGGCGTCCGCCGCCCGTCGGCGCCGTCGAGGGCCGCCTCGGCAGCCCAGACAGACAGGCCGGCACTCGCGAGCGCCGCGTCCCAGGTCGCCTCGACGGCCGCGGTGTCCGCGTCCCAGCTCCCGCCCCCGTCCTCGCAGAACCGTTCGAACTCGGCAACGTAGTCGGAATCGTGAACCGCCTCGACCTGGTCGCGGTCGGCGTCGGCCGCGGAGACGTACTCGACGCCGTGGCTGTCCTTGAGGTTCTCGCGGATCGCCCGGAGCCGGTCCGGGCTCTCGGGGTGGCGGGGCCCGGTTTGGTGGGCGAGACACACGTCGCGGTAGCCGAATTTCATTCAAAGTACTGCTGGAGGTCGAAGTAGGCCTCGACGTCCCCGCCTTTGATGGTGCGTCGGTCGGCGTGGCGAGCAAGGCTCGCACTGGCGGCCGCGACGTCGACCGCGAACCGTTCGAGGACCGCCGCGAGTGCCACGCGAGCGTCCATGGCGACGCGAAAGCGGTCGTCGATGTCGAGCCTGGCGATGCGGTCCACCGGGGCGATGGGAAGTTCGAGAGCGTCCTTGTCCGGGACCGGGTCGGCCCCGAAGTCCGCCGCCATGAGGGTCTTGCGCCCGTCGGCTGCCGCTCGTTCGGCGGCCCTGTCGGCCAGTTCCGCGCCGCGGTCCTGGATGTGTCGGGCGAGGGCCTCGGCCGCATCCGCACTCACCCGGAGGTCCCCAGCTTCTCGCCGAATGAGTGTGTCAACCGGGGCCACCGGTAACTCAACGCTCATACGCCACAACGGGGCTGTGGTACTCTTAAGGGTTTCCGAAAACCTCAGAATACGTCCTCGGCATCGAGGAGTCCGTCCGCGACCTCGCCTCGGACGGTGATTTCCTGGCCGAGCTGGACCGGCTCACCCGTCTCGACGGTCATCGTCTCGGTCCCATCGTCCAGGACCACGGGATCGCCGGTCTGCACGACCGTCCCGGTAAACTCGACGCGGGCGCCGTCCTGTTGGCCGCCACCGTCCCCGGGGGTGGCGTCACTGGATTGGGCAGCGGTGTTCCCGGCCCCATTCGAGAAGGAGTCCAGGCTGGCCGCCGCCTCCCCCCCGCCGCTGCTCCCCTCGGACCCTTCGGACCCCTCGCCAGCGCCCGCACCCCCTGGGCCACCGGCGGGCACCGGCTCGGCCGCGTCCTCGAGGACGGTGACGGTCGACTGCCAGTTGGCGGAGGCCTCGAGGTCGTCCTGCCACCCGTCCTGGATCTCCACGTCGGCCGCGAGTACCTCGTCCCCGGGCTTGATCGCCCGGTCGGCGAGCTCGCCCCAGAGCGCGACCCGGATGTCGCCGGTCTCGTCCTGGATGCGGAGGTTGCGCACCTGGCCCTCGGACCCGTCGTCCCGGTCGAAGGTGCGCTTGGGGTCGGTCGACCGGACGACACCCGCGAGGTCGACGGTCTCGCCGATCTCGACGCCCTCGATGGGGTCGGCCTCCGGCTCGTAGGCCACGTCGGCGTCGATCGCCTCTACGGCCCCGCGGTCACCCACGTGGAGTTCGAGGTCGCCCTCCCGCTCGCGCACGTAGCCGTCGACCACCTCGACGGCGGTCCCCGGGTCGAGCTCCTCGGCCCGATCGGCCGCCTCGTCCCAGAGCGTGACCCTGATGCGACCCGTCTCGTCCCCGAGGGTCAGGTTCGCTACCCGCCCCTCCGAGCCGTCGTCGCGGTCGAAGGTTCGGACCCGGCCGGTGTCGAGGACGAGGCCCGAGACCGTCACGTCGGACTGGCCGAGTGTGAGTCCGTCGATGGTCGCACCCTCGCCCGGCTCGACGTCGATCTCGACCTCGTCGTCGTGTTCGGCCTGATCGACGCTAACCTCGAGCCCGTTGTAGCCGTCCTTCGGGCGGCCCTTGAGCCGGAGGACGTCGCCGACTTCGAGCTGACCGTCGACGACGGCCTCGGCCTGTCCGTCCCAGAACGCGAGGCGGACGGTCCCGGACTCGTCGCCCGCCTCCACGTTGATCACCCGACCGTCCTCGTCCTCTCCCTCGCGTTCGAAGGTCCGGAGGTCGCCGATCGAGAGCACCTTCGCGAGGAACTTTACCTCGGCCATCCCGGGTTCGACGTCCGCGACGGCGTTGACCTCGTCGTCGGCGAGCTCGTGCGCGATCAGCATGGCGGCCGTCTCCTCGTCCGCGAGGCCACCCATCTGCTCGATCTTGGCCTCGACGGCCTCCCGGAACTCCTCCTCGGAGACCTCCGCCTCCAGATCCGCGTAGATGTCCTCGAGGGCACCCATATTGGACACGCTCACGGCTTGGCCTCGCTTAAGCGTTGTCGTTGGCTCGACGCAGGGCTCGCATCGGGCGATTCCGCCGGTCCGTCGCCGGACCACGAGTCCGGCGGTCCTGGAGGTCGCTGGTCCATCGCACAGGGGTGGTCCCGGGACGAGTCAAAAAGTTACTCCCGCGCGCCTTGGTCACAGTCTGGAGGTGCTGGGAGTCTGGAGGTGCTGGGAGTCTGGAGGTGCTGGGAGTCTGGAGACGCTGTGAGTCTGGAGACGCTGGGGATTCACTCCTCGGCGGTCGTCGTGGGTTCACTCGCACTCGCCGTGCTGTACCCCGCCGCGGCGCCGCCATACCCCTCCTGGGTCAGAGAGACCGCCGACGGTATCTCGTCCGCAAACGCGAACGTGGCTCGGTAGGGGAGGGCCTCGACGACCTGGGTGCAGGCCTCGTCGGTCGTGTGCGGTGGCTCGGCCGCGACCACGGCCACGTCGAAGGTCTCCTCGCTCGCCACGTAGCGGGCGTCGGCGATCGTCGGCCGCTCGCACCCGTTCCTCGCCTCGACCCACCCCGTGGCGACAATCTCGCCGGCCTCGGGGTCGAACTCGATGTCCCCGCCCTCACCCGTCGCGGGCGCCGCATCGGTCTGGCGCGGTTCGATCCGGGCGGACTCGAGGACCGGAGAGGGGCCATCGGATTCCGAGACGTCGTCGCTCCCGCCGCTCTCGTCTACCGATTCCGAGGTGGAGTCGTCGGTCCCGTCCTCGCCCCGGTGGACGGACCGCCCGGCGTGGGTTATCTCGACGCGATCGGGGACGCCACCCGCGAGGTCGATCGTGGCCTCGTAGGCCACGCGTCCGGTACACTGGACGCATACCTCGCCGGTGTCCTCGGCGACGACATCGAGGGACAGGGTCCTCGTCGCCGCGTCGTACGCGAGGTCCGAGAGGCGGGCCTCGTAGCACGGGTCGGGTGTGTGGATCGACCCGGTCACAGTCACCCGAGTCTCGTCTCGATCGATCGCGACCGTGGCGGTCTCCGCGCCGGTCCCGCGACACTCCGTCGTGATCGTCCGGATCGACCGATCGGCGATCGAGACTGGGCCCGGCGTCGTGGTTGTCCCCGAGGAGTCGGGTGTTCCCTCCCTATCTCCGGGCGAGCCGTCCCCGTCGCCGGGCGAGCCGTCTCCGTCCCCGGCCGATCCGTCTCCATCCCCGTCGGGCCCAGCCGCGCACCCGGCCAGCCCGATGGCCCCCAGGGCACCGATCCGCCTGAGTAGCGTTCGTCGGTTCACGTCCGTCTCTTCGTACCCGGTTAAAAAGGACCTTCCGTAGGGTGAAACGAGCGTCTGAGCTATCCAGGTGAGAGAGCGACGACCAGCGCGAGAAGCTATCCTTCGACGGACCAGGAGCCGTCCGCCTCGAACGTCACGGCGGCGTCGAAGAAACCCTTGATCGTCGCGACCGTCTGGTCGTCGAGTGCGTCGGGATCGAGGTGGTAGTGAGCGACGGCGCCACCGGAGTCGACGCGTCCGGTGACGACGTGGAGGAAGCGGAAGGTTCGCTGGAGGTCGGCGTACTGGAGGAGCGCGGTAATCGAGTTGAAACACACAGCGATGGACTCGCCGTCGGTTGAAGCGGACGCCATCCGCGAGAGGAACTCGTTCAACTGGATGCCGATGCCGGTGAGGTCGCTCGGGCTCTCGACGGCCCTGACAGCCCAGGTCGAGTCGTCGACGATGCCCTCCTGGCCGACGGCGACGATACCACCCCGGTCCGGAGCGGTCTCGACGCCGTCGGTCCAGTGTGCGACCCCGTCGCTCGGCGATCGGGTGAAGGTGACTGCCAGGGCGTTCGCCGGCGTCGAGCGCGCTGCGAGCAGGTCGAGGCAGGCGTCGCTCCCCTGCCGGCCCAGGGACGGCGCCAGCAGCAACACCTTCGAGACCTCCGAGAGGTCATCGAATTCGGTCGGATTGCCGTGGGTTCCCGCACCGGCCGGTTGCGCCATGCCAAAATTCGGCGCTCTGTGGCTAAGAGGATGGTTAAACCGGGCGGGGGTGGTCGACAGTGTTCGTCCGGCCAATCGTAACCCCTATCACCAGACCTGTCCAACCCGAGAACGAGTCCGGGTAGGGTAGTGGACTATCCTCTTGGCTTGCGGAGCCAGGGACCGGAGTTCAAATCTCCGTCCGGACGTTTTCATCGGCACCGACCGCGAGCGCCAGCGAGTGGCTCGTGCCGATGAAAACGTCCGCGAGGAGATTTGAGTACGATAGTCGCAGCCCGCGCAGGCCCGCAGGGCCGAGCAGGACCGTCTATCGGCTATTCAAATCTCCGTCCGGACGTTCACTTCTCGCGAGTGTCCGCTTCGCTTCGCACTCGCGAGT
>JAZKTI010000064.1:0-11512 GCA_036625635.1 Haloarculaceae archaeon | reverse complement strand
CTTGCGAATGCGGAGAGGTAGAAACTGGCATGGGACCGCGCGGATTTGAACCGCGGTCACGGGCACCCAAGGCCCGAAGGATACCAAGCTACCCTACGGTCCCGACACTGAGTACTGACACAGACTCGGTGGTAAGGGTTTCGCTGGCGCCCGACGTTCGACGGATCGCCACCCTCCCGCCCCAACTCCCACAGTCCTCCCTGGCCGGAGCACCGGACCAAAGATGCCCGGTTGCGTTGGCAGGGCTTTCGACCCCCGCCGATGTCCACCCCTCGACCTCGATCCTGGACAGCGGGAGCCGGCAATCCCTCATCGCCGGCCTCCGCCTGCTCGTTCGGCCCCGCTTTCTCCGGTGGGGTGGGCAGGCTCACCGACACGACGGCTCCGCGGGATTCGTTCTCGGTCAATTCGAGGTCCGCTCCAAGGACGGCCGAGAACGGACTGCCGACCACCGCCTCGGGGGTGATGCCGAAGGCGGCACGGGCGGCCTCGTTGATCCGGAGGACGCGCTCGTGGCGGTCGACGACGACCAGGGCCTCGTCAATGGCGTCGAGAGCGGGGTCGGGGCCGAGGGTACCGGCCGCTGGTGCGCCGGCGAACAGGTCGAAATGCCAGACTGTCCGGGCCGCGACGGCCACACTCGGCCCGAAACAGCCGTCGAAGGCCCACAGGATTGTCGCGAGCGAGACCGGCGGGACGAACGCGGTCATCAGCAGCTAGACGAGCCACGGCCAGATCCCTATCGCGGCGAGCCTGAGGCCGAGGGCCGCGTCGGGATCTTCGTACCGCCCGACCGTCGTGGCAAGTTTCAGGACGACGACCCGGCGGAGGCGATGCCGACACGGGGGAGTGGCGGGGCAGCTGGTGACATCCCCCCGACTTGTTCCGCCTCTGCAATGGCAGGGGGCCGTTGGCCCGCGGCCGTTGCGGGTTCGCCAGGGAGGGGCGACGAGTAGCCAGTCGTTGTCGCCCGGTGCTGGCACCACTCTTGACTGGGGCTGACTGCCCGGGCAGCTGGATTGGGAGGGCGAGCGGGCGCTGGCCCGGTGAGTCCCACCCCGGTCCCAGACGACAGTTTAAACCCGACGACGCGTAATCCACACCCAATGGACGTGTCGGACCTCCCCGATGCCCCGGCCTGGCTGCCGGGACACCTCGAGGAGGAGGGCGTCGAAGACCTCTACCCACCCCAGGCCGAAGCCGTCGAGGCGGGCGTGACCAGCGGCGAGAACCTCGTCGCGTCCGTGCCGACTGCCAGCGGAAAGACCCTCGTTGCCAGCCTCGCGATGCTCTCGAGCATCGAGCGCGGGGGCAAGGCGCTGTACATCGTCCCGCTCCGGGCCCTCGCCAGCGAGAAGCAGGGCGACTTCGAGGCCTTCGAGGAGTACGGCATCGAGGTGGGGGTCTCGACCGGCAACTACGAGTCCGAGGGCGGGTGGCTCGCGGGCAAGGACGTCATCGTCGCCACGAGCGAGAAGGTCGATTCCCTCGTGCGAAACAACGCCGAGTGGCTCGACGAGTTGACCTGCGTCGTGGCCGACGAGGTCCACCTCGTCGACGACGCCGAGCGGGGACCGACTCTCGAGGTGACCCTCGCGAAGCTCCGCCAGCTCGCCGGGGACCTCCAGACCGTCGCCCTCTCGGCCACCATCGGGAACGCCGCGGAACTCGCCGACTGGCTGGACGCCGCACTCGTCGACTCGAACTGGCGGCCGATCGAGCTCCGGAAGGGCGTCCACTTCGGCGACGCCCTCCACCTCGAGGACGGCGACCAGCAGCGACTCGCCGTGAAGGGGGCCGAGAGCGAGACGGCCGCGGTCGTCAGGGACACCCTCGAGGACGGTGGCTCGACGCTGGTGTTCGTCAACTCCCGACGGAACGCAGAGTCGGCGGCGGGCCGGCTCGGCGCTACGACGGAGAAATTTCTCGACGCCGAGGAGCGCGATCGCCTCGGGACGATCGCCGACGAGATTCGGGACGTGAGCGACACCGAGACCAGCGACGACCTCGCCGACGCCGTCGAGCAGGGCGCCGCCTTCCACCACGCCGGCCTGGCCAGGGGCCACCGGGCCCTCGTCGAGGACGCCTTCCGGGAGCGTCTCGTGAAGGTCGTCTCCGCGACGCCCACGCTCGCCGCGGGAGTCAACACCCCCGCCCGGCGTGTCGTGGTGCGGGACTGGCGGCGCTACGACGGGACCGCCGGCGGGATGCAGCCCCTCTCGGTCCTCGAGGTCCACCAGATGATGGGCCGGGCGGGCCGGCCCGGCCTCGATCCCTACGGCGAGGCGGTCCTGCTCGCGAACAGCCACGACGAACTCGACGAACTCTTCGAGCGCTACGTCTGGGCCGATCCGGAGCCGGTGCGCTCGAAACTCGCCGCCGAACCCGCGCTCCGGACTCACATCCTCGCGACGGTCGCCTCGGGCTTCGCCCGGTCGACCGGCGGCCTGCTGTCCTTCCTCGAGGAAACCCTCTACGCCACCCAGACCGCCGAGCGGGGGCGGCTGGAACGCGTCACCGAGGACGTCATCGCCTACCTCGAACGCAACGGGTTTCTCGAGAGCGAGGTGGGAACCACCGCGAGTCCGGACAGCGCCGCCGAGCCCCGGGCCCGCGACGGTACGGAGCTGTCTGCGACGAACCTGGGCCACACGGTCTCGCGGCTCTACCTGGACCCGATGAGTGCCGCGGAGATCGTCGACGGCCTCCGGGACTGGACGCGCGCGGGCAGTTCCGGCTCGGCGTCGGCGAGCGGGCAGGGGGGACGCGCCGAGCGGGCGGCTGCAGAGGGATCGGGCGACGAGCCGATGTTCCAGGCGGCGAGTGACCTCATCGAGGACGCGGACGCCGATCCCACCGGTACCGAGCCGGCCGAACCCGATCCTGCGGACGCCGGTCTCACCGACGCCGAGCCGGCCGTCGACGGGGAGCGCGTCGGCGACGCGGGATCCGGCGACGGGACACCCGACGACGTGCCCGACCCGACCGCCCTCGGGCTCTACCACCTCGTCGCGCGGACCCCGGACATGTACGAACTCTACCTCCGGTCGGGCGACGAGGCCGAGTACAGCGACCTCGCCTTCGAGCGCGAGGAGGAACTCCTGGGGCCGGCGCCCAGCGAGTACGAGGAGCGCTTCGAGGACTGGCTCTCGGCCCTGAAGACTGCCCGCATGCTCGAGGATTGGGCCGGCGAGGTCGACGAGGACCGAATCTGCGAGCGCTACGGCGTGGGCCCGGGCGACGTCCGCGGGAAGGTCGAGACGGCCTCGTGGCTCCTCGGCGCGGCGGAGTCCCTCGCGACGGAACTCGGGCTCGCGGTCGCGCCCGCCATCAGCCGGGCCCGGGTCCGCGTCGAGCACGGCGTCCGCGAGGAACTGGTCGACCTCGCCGGCGTCCGCGGCGTCGGTCGCAAGCGCGCCCGCCGGCTGTTCGAGGCCGGCATCGAGGACCGGGCCGCCCTCCGGAACGCCGACAAGTCGGTCGTCCTCGGCGCCCTGCGGGGGCGACGGAAGACTGCTGCGTCGATCCTGGAGAACGCGGGCCACCGCGACCCATCGATGGACGGGGTCGAACCGGCGTCGGCACCGTCGCCGGCCTCCGAACCGGTGGGCCGGGAGGTGGCCGACCGTGCCGCCGACGAGCGCGAGGCGGTGACCGACGACGACCAGTCCAGCCTGGGTGACTTCTGATGGAGGTCGTCGAGGGCGTGGCGACCGTCGAGGACGTCGAAGCGTTCGTGGCGAGCCTCCAGGACGTGGCCGAAACGCACGACCTTGCCGTCCAGGCCTTCGACGCCCGCTACGTCGTCGATCGAACCCACCTGGAGCGGGCCGTGACGCTGGCGAACCGGGCGTTCGAGCGCGGCGACGCCATCGCCGACGACCGCGCCGTCGAAATCCTCTGTTATGCGGCCGGCCGACGCCAGATCGACCGCGCGATGACCATGGGTGTCGCGTCCGGCGAGGCCCCCGTCGCCGTGGTCGTCGACGGCGGGCCCGACGATCACGCGGACCGGGAGGCGGCTGCGGCGGCCGCGATCGCGGACCTGCTCGATCCCGCCTCGACTCTCGATGCGTTCGACGAGGACAGCGTGCGTGAGTTCTTCGACGTCTCTGAGGCCGAACTGGCAGCGGCCGGTGGCGACCTCGCCGGCATCGTCCACGAGCGGGTCGCCCTCCTCGTCGTGAACCGGTGAGGCCAGCCCCGCATCGGGACCCGTGGGGCTCGCTCTGCCCCCGCATCACGAGATCGTTCGGTACCCCCGGCATTGCACGACCGTTCGGTGCCCGCTGTATCGCTGGCCCCTCGGGTGCCCCAGCATCGCGAGACCCGTCGGAGAGGTCCCACCGAACCAGGCGATCACATCCAGGCCGACCCCTCGACTGATCATCGGGGCTTATGCGGTCGCGCCCACAATGCCGGGCCGACATGCCCACCCTCACCGATTCAGTCACCGTCGGTGGGTGTCGGATCGAGAATCGGCTCTACCGCGCTCCCCTGCTCGAGTGTGCGGGCAACGGGGCGGAGGCAGTCGACACCCTGATCCGCGAACTCGAACCGGCCGCCGAGAGCGGCGTGGGACTCGTGTTCCAGGGTGCGAGCATCGTCACGGCCGATGGCGGGTGTGCGGCCCCGAACATGACGCGGGTCCACGACGAGGACTTCGTCGCGCGGCTCTCGCGGCTCACCGACGCCATTCACGCACACGACGGCAAGATCTTTCTCCAGCTCGCCGAGGGCGGACTCCGGAGCATGAGCCTCTGGCACGCCGAACACCGCGAGCGAAACCCGGAGGCGACCCAGCGCGCGGTGTCCCGACCGCCATGGCAACTCCGTCTCGCGGACCGCCTGGGCATCGTCGACCTGCGGCCCGAGGTTCTCACGACGGAGGAGGTCAGGGACCTCGCCAGGGCCTTCGGCAGGGCGGCGGGCCTCGCTGCTGACGCAGGCTACGACGGGATCCACCTCTCCGGAGCGAACATGGGCATCGTCCAGCAGTTCCTCTCGCCGTACTACAACGATCGGAACGACGAGTTCGGCGACGGCGTCCGGTTCCTCCTGGCGATCGAGGACGCCGTCCGGTCACAGGCCGGCGACGTGCCGCTGGTCACGAAAGTCCCCGCCGAAACGGCCGCGCCACCCTTCGTGCGGACGGCCCTGGACCGCGCCGACGGCGTCGCGATCGCCGAACGCCTCGCCGCAGCCGGGTACGATGCCCTCGTTCCGGTCGAGGTCTCGGTCTACTGGGACATGAGCATTATTCGGGGCGCGTACCCGGCGCGCGCGTGGGCCGCGAGCGACCTCCGGGTGGGCTACGAGGCCGCCTTCGGTGGCGCCTGGCGGGCCCGTGCAGTGCGCCTGCTCAACCGCCTCGATGGGCGGTGGTTCCCGCGCCAGGGGGCCTGGAACGCCCAGTTTTGCCGTGCCGTCCGCGGGGCCGTCGACGTCCCCGTTCTGTGCGAGGGCGGGATCCGGTCGCGGGGGGATTGCGAGGCCCTGCTCGGGCGTCAAGGCGGGTCAGCCCCCAACCCTGCGGCCGATCTGGTGGGGCTCGCCCGTCCCTTCTATGCCGAGCCACGCCTGGGGCAGCGCCTGCTCGAGGAGACCGGCCCAACCGCGGACACAGAACTCCTCTGTCGCAGCTGTAACAACTGTACGGTCCCGCAGGTCACCGGCGAACCGGGCCGGTGCCGAACCCCGTCGGTCCTCCGGGAACGGGGACGCCTCGAACGCGATGGTGCCTACGAAGGTCGGAAATAGCACGTCGAGAATACCGACGTGGCCGACGTTCGATGTCGATAGGAAACCCACGGGAGAACTCATTCAGCGCACAATACGAGCGACCAGCGCGGACGGATGCTGGACGAACGGAATACGGGGCCGGATCCGAGCGACGTGGACGGACGCTCGTGTCAGTTCTCGCGGTCTTCGGGAAGACTGTCGACCATGATGACGGCTTCGCCGTCGATGACGACGTCCTCACCGTCGAGGACGCGCGTGGTAAGTCGGAACTGGTCGTTGCCGAGGTCTTCGACGATCTCGCACCGCGCCGTAACTCGATCGTCGACCCTGACCGGGTTGTGGAACTCGAGTTCCTGCGAGAGATAGATGACCAGGCCCGGCACGCGGGCCAACGCGGCACTGATCAGGCCGCCGACCAGGGTACCGTGGGCGATCCGCCCTTTGAAACGAGTTGTTTCGGCGAAGTCCTCGTCCAGGTGGAGGGGATTCGTGTCGCCGCTTGCGGTGGCGAACCGGCGGATATCGGCGTCGGAGATGGTCTTCGTGAACTGGAACCTGTCACCGACGCCCAGTTCTTCGGGATCCTCGGTGGTCGTTTCGACGTGCCACTCGGGCAGTTCCCCGTCCGGACCAATACGGTCGATCGGTGGGGCGACCTCCTCTCCCGGTCCGGTCTGCGCCAGACCGAAGGCCGCGAACGCGGCCCGGTTAGCGGCGATCATACTGTCGAAAACGATCGAAGACGTCTCCGTCCACGTATCCAGCAGCGTGCTGGGCGCCGATTCAGAACTCATCGGACTCACCGTAGGGTGGTACCCTTAATAAAAGGTGAGGATAGTCCGACCCAACATCCGCTCTTAGTCTGGCGATATTGGGTCCGGACGGCGTCGGACCCGCGGCCGGACGGGCCCGACCCCACCCGAGCAGACGGCCGGTCCGCCACGGGGCCGCTACCACACCCTGGTGCCGAGATACCCCGGTTCGAAACCCCCCTGGGACAGGAGGGGAGCGTGGCCGCCTGGTAGTACTCGGGGGTCCGGACCACGAACGAACTCCGTGACTCAACATGCCAAACACTACTCTCCTGGACCACATAATGGTGTCGAATGCCAAAGAATGGTACTCAACGAAACGCTTATAATACGCGGCCGTGTACAATGAAGTGACCGATGTCCGATGAGAGCGACGGGCCGATGTGGCCCCCTGCAATGTTCGAAGCCTTCACCGAGACGAGCGAACAAGCCGTCGAACAGCAACAGGAGCTGTTCAGGCAGATGATGACCGGGGGTGGTCTCCCCGGGCTCGACATGAACCAGCTCGGTGCAGTCAGCCAGACGGCGACCTTCAAGACCCGTGTCCAGAGCGGTGGACGCATCAGCATTCCCGACGCCGAGCGGGAGGCCCTGGACATCGAGGAGGGCGACATCGTCCAGAGCGTCGTGATCCCGGTCAAACGCAACAGAAGTGACTAATCATGGTAGACTACACCAGTCCCGTTTCAGCGACGTTCGAGATGCAACGCCAGTCGATCCAGCAGGGCCAGAAGGCCCTCGCCCGCAGTGTCGAGTTCCAGCAGGACGTGAACCAGGCCGTCGTGAACGGCCTCGAAAGTCAGCGGTCCGCGCAGGAGCGGACCGTCGAACTCCAGAAGCGCGTGATGCACAGTGCACTCGACGCGATGGAGCAGAACGTCCCCGGTATGGGCGACCAGTTCGCGGACCTGCGCGAGGCCGTCGACGAGGGGTACGACACGCTCCTCGAGACCCACGAGGAGGCCTTCGCGGCCGTCTCCGAGCAGTTCGAGGAAGGTGCCAGCACCTTCGACGAGGCTACCGAGGACGCTCTCGCGGCGATGGACGAGCAACTCGAGATGCTGGTCAGCGCCCACGAGGAACTCGAGACCCAATCCGTCGAGACCGTCGAGGGGTTCGCCGGCCAGATCGAGGACCTCCAGGAGCAGACCGACGAGCTGACCCAGCAGGTCCGCCAGGCCCAGGAAGAGGCCATCGAGGCCTGATCGACGGAGTTGCACTTCGGAGTGTTCTTTCCCATGCGCGATCGAGGTAGAAACGATGAGTGATTCGAACCAGGTCCAGACCGAGTGGAACGAGATGCTAGAGCAGATGAACGAGGCGATGGCGGACTCGATCGAGCAGAACATGGAGGCCCAGGCGGAGTTCGCGGAGTCCTGGGCCGACGCCTTCGAGGAGACCCTCCCCGAGGAGGACGCCATCGAGGAGGGGATCGCGGGGTACAACCGCGCCTACGAGGTGTGGATGGACGCCGCAGACCAGATGGTCGAGCGGACCGCCGACGTCGCCCAGGGCGAGGACGTCTCGCCGAGCGAATTCCGCGACCTCTGGCTCCAGTCAGCCAACGAGGCCTTCAAAGAGGTCATGTCCACGAGCGCCTTCGCGGCCGCGAACGGCCAGCTCGTCGAGGCCCTCCTGGAGTCCCAGCAGCAGTTCGACGAGATGAACCAGGACGCCATCGCGTCGTTGGGATTGCCCACGCGCGAGGACATCGACGAGGTCGGCGAGCGCCTCGTCGAACTCGAACGCCGCCAGCACGCCGTCGAGGAGAAACTCGATCGCGTCCTCGACGCACTCGAGGAGTGATCATGGCGTTCAATCCCTTCTCGGCGACTCTGGATGCGGGGACCGATGCGGTCCAGACGGCGACCGACGCGACCCGGCGCTCGAGCATCCTCCCCGAGCGCGCCGCCGAGATCGCGACCATCGACGTCGGCCAGACCCCGGCCGAGGTCGTCTACGAGGAGAACAAGCTGGAGTTACTCCATTTCGAGTCCCGCACGGAGGAGCAAACCGAGGTGCCGATCCTGGTGGTCTACGCCCTGATCAACCGGCCGTATATCCTCGACCTCCAGCCCAACCGGAGCGTGATCCGGCGGCTGCTCGACGCCGGCCACGACGTGTACATGATCGACTGGAACGAGCCCTCGCGGCTGGACCAACACCTCCGCCTCGACGATTACGTCAACCGGTACATCGACAACTGCGTCGACGAGGTCGCCGCGCGCTCCGACCGTGAGCAGATCAACATCCTCGGATACTGCATGGGCGGGACCATGAGCGCCATCTACGCCGCTCTCCGACCGGAGAAGGTCAACGCACTCGGTCTCATGGCGGCCGGCCTCTGCTTCGAGGACACGGGCGGCGTCCTCGAGGACTGGGGCAGCGAGGAGTACTACGACCCCGAGGCCCTGCTGGACACCTACGGGAACGTCCCCGCCGAGTTCCTCGACGACGGGTTCGCACTGATGGACCCCGTCGACAACTACTTCAGCAAGTACCTCACGCTCTACGAGAACCTCGAGAGCGACGCCTTCGTCCAGAACTTCGCCCGGATGGAACGATGGCTCGACGAGGGCATCGACCTCGCCGGGCAGGCCTACGTCGACTTCCTCCGGAAGATCTACCAGCGCAACGAACTCTACCGGAACGAACTCGAAATCGGGGGGAAGGAGGTCGATGTCGCGAACATCGACATGCCGGTCATCCAGATCCTCGGCGAGTACGACCACCTCATCCCGCCGGAGGCCAGCAAGCCGTTCAACGACGTCCTCGGCAGCGACGACGTGACCACCATCCAGTACGCCACCGGCCACATCGGGTTGTCGGTGTCCTCCTCGGCCCACGAGGAGGTCTGGCCGGAGGTCGCCGACTGGTTCCACGACCGCTCGGGGACGGGGATCCACACCGACGAGACGGAGGACAACGAGTTCGAGGCCGAAGCCGACATCGACGTGATCGAGGGTATCGGCCAGACCTACGCGGACCGCCTTCGCGAGGCCGGCATCGAGACCGTCGGCGATTTCGTGGACGCTGACGACGAGACTGTCGCCGCGGCCGCGGACGTCACCGAGGACCAGGTCGGAGCCTGGCGACGTGGCTTCATCATGGTCGACACCCCCGCTGGCGCGGACCCGGCCGGAGAATCGGACAGGGAACCGGAAGCGGAACCGGCGACCGCAGACCCGTCCGACAGCGCGACGGCTGAGGCGGCTGACGTGGAGACCGTCGACGGCATCGGCCCAACCTACGCGGACCGCCTCCGCGAGGCCGGCATCGAGACCGTCGACGACCTCGCAGACGCGGACCCGAGCCACCTCGCATCCGTAGCGGAGACGAGCGAGAAGCGAGCGAATGCCTGGCTCGACACTCTCTGACCAGGCCTCGCTGCCGCTTCCGCCGACCGGACCGCGCTGCCTCCACGCTCGGTCGAGACTGACGACGGCTCCGGCTCTCCCAGTTCAGGAGTGTTACCACACTGGGGGGACGGGGGGCACCTTTTTCCCCATCCTCGATACAGTACTGGGCATGCTCGAGGGTCAGACCTGCCTTGTCACGGGGTCGTCACGAGGGATCGGCCGCGGCATCGCCACTGAACTCGCCGAAAACGGGGCAGAGATCGTCGTCAACTACCGGTCCTCGGAGGAGAAGGCCGCAGGGGTCGTCGACGAAATCGAGGACGCCGGCGGCGATGCCATCGCGGTCCAGGCAGACGTCGCCGATATGAGCGACGTGGAGGCCATGCGGGCGGAGGCCCACGATGCCTTCGGCGGCATCAACGTGCTCGTGAACAACGCCGGCATCACCATCGACAAGAAGTTCGAGGCGATGACCCGCGATGACTGGGACCGGGTGATGGCGGTCAACCTCGGCGGGGTGTTCAACTGCACGAAGGTCTTCTGGGAAGACATCCGCGACGCGACGGATGGGCGTCTGATCAACATCTCCAGCGTCGTCGGCCAGCAGGGCAACTACGGACAGGCGAACTACGCCACCACGAAGTCCGGGCTGTTCGGGTTCACCCGGACGCTCGCGCTGGAACTGGCGAGCGAGAACTCCACGGCCAACTGCGTCGCGCCGGGCTTTGTCGCCACGGACATGCTCGAAGACGTCCCCGAGCGCGTCCAGGAGAAGATCCTCGACCGCATCCCGCTCTCGCGGTTCGCCGAGGTCGAGGACATCGCCGGCATCGTCCGGTTCGTCGCCAGTGAGCAGGCGAGTTACATGACCGGCCAGATCCTCGCGGTCAACGGCGGCATGGAGTGGTAGGGCGACCCAGCTATCGCTCGACACCGGTTCCGACCGCCCCTTCGACGTAATCGAGGGCTTCTCTCGCTGACGAGACGTGTTCCACACCCGGGACTCCCTCGACCCGGTGTGTGCCGAGGCCGGCCACCGGGCGGCCCAGGTCGAGTGCGTGACCGAGTTCCGAGAGCGTCCCGGTTCCGCCATCGACGGCCACGACGCCGTCGCCGTTCAGGACCACCAGCACGTTCCGCGCGTTTTCCATGCCGGTCGCGATGGCGGTTTCGACGAACTCGTTGGCCTCGCCCCGGTCCGGGCCGGGTAGGATCCCCACCGTGTGGCCGCCCGCCTCGTGCGCACCCCGGCAAGCCGCCGCCATGACGCCGTCGCGTCCGCCACAAATCAGATCGTGACCGCGATCGGCGATCTCGCGGCCCACCGCCGCTGCGACCTCGGCCTCCTCGTCGGTGCAGGTTCCGCCGCCAATGACGCTGACGTACATGGCGGTCTGGTGGGTCCACCGGCGCTTGAGTGTTGCTCCCGGCGAGCCGCCGCGGTGGTGTTCCGACGCGACCCCCTCCCGAGTATCGTCGTTCTACCCCTCCCATCCCCCCGGTCCGGTCCGGGGTATCATCCGGTCCCGTATCACCCGGTCCATTCCCGGGTATCGTTCGGTCCCGGATCACCCGGTCCGGTCCCGGGTACCGTTCGGT
>JAZKTI010000063.1:0-11799 GCA_036625635.1 Haloarculaceae archaeon | reverse complement strand
TGGCCTGGTCCGGCTTCAGCCGCTCGTTCCGGCCTGGCCGGCCGTCACTCGCCCAGTCTGCCGAGGCGCCATTCCTCGGTGTCCGGCGTCTGGTTGAAAGTGTAGATGTGGAGCCCGCTGATGTCGTAGTGCTCGTCCCCCACGTGGCGCGCGAGGCCGTCGACGAGTTCGTCCGGTTCGTAGGTGCCCCTGGAGCCGATGAACTGGCGGACGAACCCGAGGATGCCGGTGGTCTTCTGGAGGAACTTCATCGACTCGCCGACGCCGACCTTCCGGGAGATCTGCAGCAATCGCTGGTACTTCATCACGCCCGGGATGCCGACCTCGACGGGCAGGTCGATCCCCCGCGCCCGGATGTCGTCGATCCAGTCGATCACGGCGTCGGGGTCGTAACAGAGCTGGGTCACGATGTAGGTCGCGTGGGGAGCCTTCCGTTCCATCGCCGCCGCGAGGGTCTCCTCGTCGAGGAAGTCGTGACCCTCCGGGTAGCCGCTGATACCGACTTCCTCGAAGCTGTAGTTGGTCTCCTCGAGGGCGACCAGCAGGTCGTGTGCGGATTCGAACTCGCCGAGGGGGTCCTCACGGTCTCCGCCGGGGACGAAGATATCGGTCACGCCGGCGTCCTCGAGGCGACCGGCGATGTCGACCAGGTGGTCCTCGTCTTCCACGTACCGGGCTGCGATGTGCGGAGAGACGTCATAGCCGTCGGCGGCCGCCTGTTCCGCCCGCTCGACGGTCCGTTCGATGCCGAGCTGTGGCGAGGTGGTGATCGCGATCGTGGCATCCTCGGGCAGGTGTGTGATCTCCTCGTCGAAGCTGTCGAAGGGCATCAACTCGAACCGTGCGTCCCGCAACAGGGACTCCACCGCCGCCGACCGGGTGGCGGGTACGCTTGTAGACATCGTTGCTTCGAGAGAGGAGCCTCGTCCACTTGCCTCTGTGGGTTCGCAATCGAACGTGTATAAGCCGACCGTCGAATCAGGTCGCTTCGGGCGAGCACTGGCGGATCCGCGCCGCGACGTCCTCGAACGACGTCTCCTCTTCCTGGACGGCCGAGAGACGGTGGGAGACGAGGTCCAGCAGGTTGAGCTGCACCAGGAGGTCCCGGGTCCGTTCCTGGTCCAGGTCGAGGCTCCGAGTCACGTCGTAGAGGCACCGCGCCTCGACCACTGCGTCGACGACGTCACGGAGGTCGAGGTCCGCAGGCAGGCCGAGGCCATCGGCGACGAGGTGCTCGTCTGGCGGGAGGTCGCCCGTCCCCTCGGTCCCCGCCTCCGAGTCGACGGTCGCCGAGGCGCCGGCGTCGGTCGCCGGTGCGCCGCTGGGGACCCCCCCGCCGGTTGCCGGGTGCCCCTCGGCCCCTTTACCGTTCGCCAGGGCCGTCTCGGGTCCACGCTCGTCTTTCTCGTCTGCCTTCGCCGTCTCGGTCTCCGCGTCCCCGTAGCACTCCGGCTGGTGGACGCCCGCGTCGGTCATGTAGCGTCGCACCGTCTCGGCGGAGACGTCCATCTCGATGCGCTGGCTCATCTCCGCGAACGTGTCGCACCGCTCGTAGAGCCGTCGGAGGTAGGCCACGTCTTCGAAGGGGGGGATCGACGCGTCGCGGGCGGCTGCGAGGGAATCCGGGGACGCGTCTCGCTCGTCTGATTTCTGGCCGTCCCCGGCGGGCGGCGCTGCATCGTCGCTCGCCCCGGCAGCACCACCGTCCCGCGTCTCCCCAGCGACCTCGACACTCGTCCCTCCACCACTGCGGGTCGTCGACGAGACCTCTCCCCTATTCGACCCACTGTCCTGGCCACTCGGCGCGTCCGGCAGGCCACCCCTGGCATCGGGGGGCTCGACCAGAAGGTCGATGGACAGGACGATTTCTCCGTCGGCGGTGACGGTCGCTTCCCGCCCGGTCACGGTCACGACGTCCTCGGCCGGCGGCGATGGGTTCGGCAGCTCAGCCGGAGTGTACTCCACCCTGAGGCCGCCATCTGGTGTGACGGTCGCCGACGCCGGGCCCGCGCCATCGCTCTCGGCCCCGACACAGCGCTCGACGGGGACGTCGAGGCTCGCTTGCAGGACCCCGTTCGGTTCGCTCGTCGTCTCCACCCCTCGAACCGAGCCCCCGTCGGCCTCGTACGCGGCGATGACCTCGGAGAGAACGCCGAAGGAGTACTGTAGCTGCATGTTATCCAGTACCTATGACACGCTCTGGCTAACAGGTACGGGCGGAATACTCAATATCTTTATTTGCGATCAGGACTGGTTCCACGCTTCCCGGCGACTCAGTCGTGCGACGGGTCGTCCTCGTTTTGGCCGGAGCACGGCGGCCGCAGTGGACCTTCGTCCTGGGAGTAGTTGCGTTGGGACCCTCAACGTGCTTCGGGCCACCTCCAGCGAGCCACCAGACGGTCGCCGGACCCACGTTCCTCGCAATACAGGTACGGGATCGGACACGACGAGTTTGCAGGGGCGGCCGGAACTCCACGCCAGGGGGCGGACCCCAGCGAACGCGGCACGAAACTGTCGCGGCGCGCGGTCCCTTCGATTGCCGGCTGATCGCCCTCTCGCGACGCCGGATCACGGACCGGTGGCTGTGCTCCCGACCTCTCGGATTGCCGTCAGGGGGCCTGCTGTCCACGCTTGGCGGCGTTCTCGGGGGTCCGACCCTCCCCCATCTCCCACCTCGCCCGCTCCATCAGGAACTCCCTCGACGGGCCCCGGACAGGCAGTCGAAAGGCGGAGCCGCCGTCGGAATCGCTAACCCCGGGCATTCTCGGCCTCTAACTGTAGGGGTATGATTTTTGAACCCGCCAATCCAGTTTAGATACGTATGAACCGCTTATCGACCGTCGTGGCCACTGGTAGCGACCATCGCAGGTTCGTCTCCACAGACGGACTCTGGCACCGGGGAGGGAGGAGCAGATGAGTTCGAAGGAACTGCCGTCCTCCGCAGAGACCGTCATCATCGGCGCCGGGATCGTCGGGAACAGTCTCGCCTACCACCTCGCCGATCAGGGGCGGGACGACATCGTGCTGATCGACAAGGGTCCCCTCCCGGACCCGGGTGGATCGACGGGCCACGCCTCGAACTTCCTCATGCCCGTCGAGCACTCGAAGGAGATGACGCATCTCACCCAGCGAAGTATCGAGCAGTACGAGGAGATGGACATGTTCACCCGGAGCGGTGGCATCGAGGTCGCTCGGACCGAGGAGCGCATCGACGAACTCCACCGCCGCGTCCAATCGGCCAACGCGTGGGGAGAGCCCGGCGAGCTACTCAGCGTCGACGAGGTCAAAGAGAAGGTGCCCTACATCAACGAGGACATCATCAAGGGCGGCTTCTATTGCCCCGGTGCGGGGACCTGCGACCCACTCCGAGCGGGCGAAATCATGCGGCGGCGGGCCCAGGACCAGGGCGCGCTCTCGGTGTTCCCGAACACCGAAATCCTGGACCTCGAGGTCCGGGGCGATGAAATCCAGGCCGTCGAGACCGAGAAAGGGACCATCGCTGCCACCGAGGTCGTTATCGCCGCGGGCCTCTGGAGTCCGGCCATCGGGGACATGGCCGGCGTCGACATCCCGCTGACCCCTGGGGTCCACCAGTTGGTCAGCGTCGGCCCGATCGACCGCCTCGAAGAGGAGGAGGGCGAGATCAGCTACCCCATCGTCCGCGACATGGACACCCAGATGTACGAGCGGCCATCGGGGAACGACATGGAGGTCGGCTCCTACGAACACCGACCGATCCTCTGGGACGTCGAGGACGTCCCGGCCCGTGAGGAGGCGCCGCTATCGCCGACGCAGCCGCCACTGACCGAGGACGCCTTCCAGCCGTCGATGGAACACGCCCTCGAGATCATGCCGGAGGTGCTCGACGACCCGGACGCCGGAGTCCGCCACTCGATCGACGGCCTGCTCTCGATCACGCCGGACGGCGGCCCGCTCCTGGGGCAGATCCAGGACGTGGAGGGGCTGTGGTCCGCGTGTGCCATCTGGATCAAGGAGGCACCCGCGTTCGGGGAGGCCCTCGCCCAGCAGATGACCCGCGGCTGGTCCGACATCGACATCCACGCCTCGGACATCAACCGCTTCTACGAGTACGGTACCTCCCGGAAGTACGTCAAGGACCGCGCCCACGAGGGCTTCCAGAAGATCTACGGGATCGTCCACCCCTCCGAGCAGTGGCAGTCCTCGCGCCCGCTCCGGAAGAGTCCGTTCTACAGCCAGCAGGAGGACCTCGACGCCCGGTTCTTCGACGCCGCCGGCTGGGAGCGGCCGCGCTGGTACAAGTCCAACGACGACCTCGTTCGCAAGTACAACGAGGAGCTCGGCGACTTCCTGCGCCCCCACGAGTGGGACGCGCGCTGGTGGTCGCCGACGATCCTCGGCGAGCACCTCCACATGCGCGACCACGTCGGCATGATCGGCGACACCGGCTTCGGCATCTTCGACGTCGTCGGTCCGGACGCCGCCGACTACATGGAGCGCATGGTCGTGGGCCGGATGCACGTCGACGTCGGCAAGTCCGTCTACACCGCGGTGCTGGCGGAGAACGGCGGGTTCGTCTCCGACCTCACGGTCGTCAGGGTCGGCGACGATCGCTACCGCGTCATCACCGGCGGCGGAATGGCCGGCTCCGACAAGGCCTGGTTCAAGAGCCACCTGCCCGAGGACGGCTCGGTGTTCATCGAGGACAAGTCGGCCGCGCTGTGCACGCTCGGCGTCTGGGGCCCGAAAGCCCGGGACATGGTCCAGTCCGTCACCGAAGAGGACCTCTCCCACGAGGCCTTCCCGCCCTACACGGCCCAGCAGGTTACTATCGGCGAGGTCGAGGCGTGGGCGCTCCGCATCTCCTACGTCGGCGAACTCGGCTGGGAGATCTACGCACCCATGGACAAGGGCGGTCGCCTGTGGGATACGCTCTACGAGGCCGGCCAGGACTACAACGTCCGTGCGGTCGGCACCGGCGTCTACGGGGCGACCGGCCGCATGGAGAAGGGCTACCGGCTGTACGGCCACGAACTCGAACTCGACTACAACGCCTCGGAGGCGGGCCTGACCCTCCACGGCGTCAAGGACAACGACTTCATCGGCAAGGACGCCTACGCGGAGGCCATCGACGAGGAGGACGTCGCGACGCTGTGCACGCTCGGCGTGGACGACCACGCGCCCGAGGGCGGGCCGCGGCGGTTCATGCTGGGCAACGAGCCGATCAAGGACCCCGCCACCGGCGAGGTGCTCGTCGACGACGAGGGTCGTCGGTCCTACGTGACCAGTGCCGCGACCGGCCCGTCGGTCGGCAAGCACCTCCTGCTGTCCTACCTCCCGGCCGACTACGCCGAGGAGGGCACGCAGCTCGAGGTCGAGTACATGGGCCAGCACTACCCCGTGACGGTCGAACGCGTCGGCAGCAAGCCGCTGTTCGACCCCGACAACGAGCGCATCCGGAGCTGAACGGAGACTGACAGTTCAAATGGAGACACTCGTTTGCATCAAGCGCGTCCCGAACACGGGCGCACGGGCGGTACTGACGGAGGACAAGCAGTCGATCGACACGAGCAACCTGGGGTACACGCTGAGTCCCCACGAGGAGTGTGGGATCGAGGAGGCCGTCCGGCTCGTCGAGGACCACGGCGGCGAGTCGACGGCCATGACACTCGGCGCCGCCGGTGCGGACGAGCAGCTACGGACGGCCATCGCGATGGGCGTCGACGAAGCGGTCCTCCTCGAATCCGACGGCAGCGACTGGCGACCGAGCCGGGTCGCCGATGCGCTCGCCACTTCGATCGAGGACCGGGAGGACGACTACGACCTCCTCGTCTTCGGCAACGAGGCCGCCGACGCCCAGAACTACCAGGTCGGCGTCCGCGTCGCCGACAAGCTGGGCCTGCCGGTGGTCTCCGGCATCAAGGACCTCGAGGTCGAGGACGGGACCGCCGTCGCTCAACGGGAGATTCCCGGCGGCTCCGAGCACTACGAACTCGACCTCCCGGCGGTGATCACCGTCAAGGAGGGTCTCAACGAGCCGCGGTACCCGTCGATGCGCGCGCGGATGCAGGCCAACAAGACCGAGATCACGCAGCTCGAGGCCGAGGGGACCGGTGTCGAGGGCTTCGAAAAACTCGAACTCGTCGTGCCCGAGGAGGGCGCGAGCGAGACGGAGATCCTCGGTGAATCCCCCGACGCCGCGCCGGACGTCGCCGAGGTCCTCGAGGAACTGGAGGTGCTCTGAACATGGTGCTCGCAGTACTGCCGGAAGACGACGGTGAGGTTCCCGACGAGACCCGGCAGGCACTCACCTTCGCTCGCGACGTCGCCGAACAGGTCGGCGAACCCCTCGACACCGTCGCCTTCGGCGACGAGGTCGAGACCGCCGCCGAGGTCCTCGGTGACTTCGGCGTCGACACCGTCCACGCCGTCGACCACGACGCCCTCGACGCCTACGCCCCGCGGGCCTGGGCCGAGAGCGTCAGCCAGTGCGTCGAGGCGACCGATCCCGACGCCGTCGTCGCTCCCGGGGGGGACCGGGGCGCCGAGGTCCTGGCCCACGTCGCGTCCAAGCGCGACCTCCCGATGGTCGCCGAGTGCGTCGAGGCCGAGGCCGACGGGACCTACGAAATCGTCCGCCAGCGGTGGGGCGGGACGCTGCTGGAGCGCTCCCGGCTGACCGCGGAGACGAAGCTGATGACGGTCGCCCCGAACGAGGTCACCGCCGAGCAAGCCGACGGTGCGGCCGCGGTCGAGTCCTTCGAGCCGGACCTCTCCGACGGCGACCTCGCGGTCGAACTCGAGACCGTGGAGATCTCCGACGAGGAGGGCGTCCCGCTCGGCGAGGCCCGGGTCGTCATCGGCGGCGGTCGCGGGACTGACGGTGACTTCTCGTCGCTGGAGGACCTCGCCGACACGATTCCCAACGCCGCAGTGGGCTCCTCTCGCGCCGTCGTCAACGAGGGCTGGCGCCCCCACGACGACCAGATCGGACAGACCGGTAACAAGATCTCCCCCGAGATCTACATCGCGGCGGGGATCAGTGGCGCCGTCCAGCACATGGTCGGCTGCAAGGGCGCCGAGCACATCCTCGCGATCAACACCGACCCGGAAGCGGCCATCATCGACAAGGCCGACTGGGCGGTCATCGGGGACCTCCACGGGGTCGTGCCCCAAGTCGCCGAGGCCCTCGAGGACCGGTAGTCGCGGTTCTCGGGGATCAATCACGGCTCGTGGGCTCCGGGTTCGAGCACAACTATTTGTGAACAGCCCGGGTAGGTTCGTCCGATGGTCGACCTCCCCTGGGGCGGGAACGACGATGCGGACTCGGGAGACTCGGCCGAGCCTGACCACGCCGACGCACTCGTCGTCTGTGACTTCCAGGACGGGACGCTGGCCGTCTACGAGGACGAGGTTGCCATCGAGCGCTCCAAGCGCTCGAAGTTCGAGGACGTCCGGATTCCCTACGACCGGGTCGTCGGCGCCGAGTACGAGAAGGGCATCACCATCGGGTACCTCCAGATCGAACTCGCCGGCGTCGAGCCGGATAGGGGTGGCTGGTTCAGCGACCCGGTCAACGAGAACACGCTCCACTTCGGTCGCGGGTCGCGGGACTGCGCGAAGGAGGCCCGCGACGAGATCCTGGCCAGAGCCACCGGGTGAGCCACACCGCTGCCAGACCTACGTGACGTGTGCTGGACAGTCTGACCCACGTCACACGACGTGGTCAGTTCGTGCTCCGGTCCGCGTCCCGGTCACGCATGTCTCGGTCCCCCCAGCGAGTAGCACTACCGACGGTGAGACAATGTCCCTCGCTATCGTCGAGCGGAACCCGGGGGGGCACTGACTCCAGCGACCAGAAACATACTATCGTTGTCCTATCGAGTTCCACACCACAACGTTATTGACCTCCGACATAATCCGGGACGTTCCCGGCCGGGGTGGATACTGGCTCGACCCGACCCGCGCAGGACCGGCCCGGGTGGGGCCCTGCAGCCAAGATCTAGGATAGTTTCATGATAGTCCGGCTGCGAGTGTCGAGGAACCGCACGAGGTCGCTTCAGACCACTATGACAGATTCCGATTCGGACGAGCTCCCCGTCCAGTACGCAGACATCGAAGCGGCGCGCAAACGCCTGGACGACCCCACGGTCGTCAAGCAGACTCCGGTCGAACAGAGTTCCTCGCTCGACGCCGTGGTCGGCGCGGAGGTCTACCTGAAGATGGAGCACCTCCAGTGGACGGGGTCGTTCAAACCGCGGGGCGCCTACAACAAGATTTCCCAGGACGTCGAGCGGGGCGTCGACCATTTTATCGCCGCGAGCGCGGGGAACCACGCCCAGGGGGTCGCCCTCGCGGCGACGAAGTGCGATGCCGACTCGACCATCTTCATGCCCGAGAACGCCCCACAGACGAAGATCGACGCGACCCGCGGGTACGGGGCCACCGTCGAACTCGTCGGGAAGGACTTCCAGGAGACGATGTCCCACGCCCAGGCTGCCGTCGAGGAGACGGACGCGGAGTTCGTCCACGCCTACGACGACGTCGACGTCATCGCCGGCCAGGGCACCCTCGGCACCGAGATGTACCACGACCTCCCGGACGTGGACACCGTGGTCGTGCCGATCGGGGGCGGCGGCCTCATCAGCGGCGTCTCGACGGCCATCAAGCACCTCTCGCCGGAGACCAGGGTCGTCGGCGTCCAGGCCACGGGCGCCTCGACGGTCCACGAGAGCCTCGACAAGGGTCTGCCGGTGACCCTCGACGAGGTCCACACCATCGCCGACGGCATCGCCACCGGCGGGATCAGCGAGACGACGCTCAGGATCATCCGGGCCACCGTCGACGAGGTGGTGACCGTCACCGACACCGAGATCGCGGAAGCGCTCCTCCTCCTGATGGAGCGGGCGAAACAGGTCGTCGAGGGCGCGGCGGCCGCGTCCATCGCGGCGATCCTCGGCGACGACGTGGACGTTACCGGCGAGACGGTGATGCCCCTGCTGTGTGGGGGCAACCTCGACATGACACAGCTCCACACTGTTCTCATCCACGCACTCACCGTCCGACAGCAACTCCTGCGACTGCGCGTCCGGATCCTCGACGAACCGGGCGTCCTCGAGGAACTGAGCGGTATCATCGCCGCCCAGGAGGCGAATATCCAGGACGTCGACCACGAGCGGTCCGTGGCGGACCTCGACGTCGGCGAGGCCTACCTCGTCATCGACGTGGAAACCAGCGGGGCCGAGCACGCGGACGACATCGTCGAGGCCATTGTCGGCCGCGGCTACGAGGTCGAGGTCGTCAACATCTCCGCCGCGGGTGGCCCCTGAACGCCGAAATCCGCCCGAAAGGGCCGTCCAAGAGCGCATTCGCTGTTCGATCGCGTCGGGTGGCCAGCCCCTCGATTGCGCCCACCCACGACGGGCGATCGCTTTTCTGATGCAGGCACCGGAGAGGACCGCCGTGACCCGAGACGAGAACGGTTTTGTAGCCCGGTGAGGTACGGGAGGTAGGAGGAACATGGACTGGCACCTGCGCACGCTCGTCCGCATATTTTTGGTCGTCGGTGGCCTCGTCTACGTGGTCTCCGGCGTCATGTCGGGCTCCCTCCCGGCAATGGCACTGGGGGCGGCGGCCACTGCGCTGGGGGCCGTCGGACTCTGGTGGGAATTCCGGGATTCGGCGAGCTAACCGGGATAGGCCGGCCGTCGGGGAGGGAGACGGTGCCCGGAAGCCGTGTCGGTCCGCGACCGTGGGACCGATGGATCCACCATCGCCCTCGTAGGCAATACAGATCCCGAAAGACAGGTTCGACCGCGCGGACCCGAATCGACCTCGAAATCTGACCGTGAGCGCGCGCGACCCGGACGGATGCCGAACGACCCGGACGGTTGCCGAACGACCCGGACGGATGCCGAACGACCCGGACGGTTGCCGAACGACCCGGACGGTTGCCGAACGAACCGGGGCCGGGCCTCACCAAACCACCGGCCGAGTACCGCGTAGCTGGCGAAAACACCCGGGGATTGACGAAACGCTTAAGTAAAATCCATCTATCATCCTGAGTGAGGTACCGTAGCATGACAGCAGGTGCCAGCCCGGGGTGCGGCGACCGAGTCGGCGAGCGACACCAGGGTCGGCAGCATCTCGGCTGGGACACTGTTCCAACAGGTAACGGCAAGATACCTGTGGATCGCTCACGTCGCCTGTCCAAGCGGGCAGGTCGACGGGTAATGCACAGTAATCCACGTTGGGTGTGAGTACATGACTACGGGAGACATACCGGCCCGTCTCTGAACGGGCAGCGGACACGAACGGGCACTCAGACAATACACAACGCAATCATGATCGACCATTCAAGACGCGAACGGCACAGGAGCGGGAGAGTATGACTGACGGCGAGGAGGAGACAGTCGGCGAGATGTCGGAAGGGCTCCAGGTGGAACTGTTCCATCCGGAGTCCGACCGCGAACCGGGCGACACGAACATCCAGCGCTTCGGATTCGACATCCATCCGGTCGTCTTCCCGATCGCACTGTTGCTCATCGGGCTGTTCATCGCTGTGACGATCGTTCTCGGACAGGACGCCGCGTCGGCGTACGCCGAGGTACGATCCTTCTTCGAAGGTAACTTCGGGTGGTTCTACCTGCTGGCGGTGAACCTCTTCATCGTCGCGGTCCTGTACTTTGCGCTGAGCAAGTACGGCAAGATCAAGATCGGCGGCGTGGAGGCCGAAAAGGAGTTCGGCGACTTCGCCTGGATGGCGATGCTGTTCAGTGCCGGGATGGGGATCGGCCTCATGTTCTTCAGTGTTCTCGAACCGGTGTTTTACTTCTCCAGCACGCCCGGCTTCTGGGGCGTCGAGTCGGGGACAGGCGCTGCAGCCCAGGCGGCGATGGCCCAGACGTTCTTCCACTGGGGCTTCCACCCCTGGGCGATCTATGGCCTGGTCGGCCTCGGCCTGGCCTTCTTCTCGTTCAACCGTGGCCTGCCGCTGACCTTCCGCTCGATCTTCTGGCCCCTGCTGGGCGAGCGGATCTACGGCTGGGCCGGTCACCTCATCGACCTGGTGACAGTCTTCGCGACCCTGTTCGGGCTGGCCACCTCGCTCGGACTCGGCGTCGCTCAGGTCAACACCGGGCTGTCCTACGTCGGTGGCAACATCCTCGGCGTGGTGGACATCCCGACCGGAACCTTCCCGCAGATCGCGCTGATCGCCGGCATCACCGCCATCGCGACCATCTCGGTCGCGGCCGGGCTCGAGGGCGGCGTCAAGCGTCTCAGCACCCTCAACCTGTACCTGATGTTACTCCTGCTCGGGTTCCTGATGCTCGTCGGGCCGACCCTCTACATCTTCAGCTCCTGGGTCGAGGGCCTGGGGGTCTACTTCCAGAACCTGCTCTCGCTGTCGTTCTTCACCGGCGCAATGGGTGAAGGCGGCGGCACTGTCGGCGCCTGGACCGTGTTCTACTGGGCCTGGTGGATCGCGTGGTCGCCGTTCGTCGGCATGTTCATCGCGCGCATCTCGAAGGGCCGCACGGTCCGCGAGTTCGTGATCGGCGTGCTCTTCCTCCCGTCGCTGTTCTCGTTCATCTGGCTGGCGACGTTCGGCGGGAGCGCGCTCGCCGACTCGGTCCAGAGCGAGGGCGCCGGTGCCGTCGTGGGCGCGTACAACGAACTCGGCTACGGCACCTTCCAGACGCTCGGGATGTTCGTGACGCTCGAACAGTTCCCGCTCGGGGCCATCTCGGGCTCCATCGCCACCCTGCTGGTCATCACGTTCTTCGTGACCTCGTCGGACTCGGGGTCGCTGGTCATCGA
>JAZKTI010000062.1:0-11897 GCA_036625635.1 Haloarculaceae archaeon | reverse complement strand
CGGCCGTCGAAGTGGGCTCGGCCGTCGAGGTGGGCACGGGTCTCTGGGGTCGCCGGGGTGACGGCGGCATGAACCGCCTCGACGCGGCTCGCCGCGAGGCTCGCGAGGATCCGATCGATCATCGGCTCGCCACCGATTTCGACCAGTGGTTTCTCGCCTGGAAGGGCCAGGCGTCGGCCCCGACCGCCGCACATCACGAGAGCGTCCACGCGATCACCCCTGCGTTGAGGCCGACGAACCGGCCAACCTCGTTGGCGGCCCCGAAGACGTCGCCGTTGACGCCGTCGAGGAGCCGCGAGGCGTAGGCGGCGAGCAGGCCACCGGCGGCGACCGCGCCCAGGAGGGCACCGGTCGCAGCCAGCGTCGGCCAGGCGAGCGCGGCGGCCGGCAGCGCGAGCCCCGTCGCGACCGGCAGTTGCCGCCAGGTCGCCGGTTCGGTGAGGGCAGCGCCGAGACCCTCGAAGGCGGCCGTCCCCAGACAGGCGATACCGGCCATCGCGAGCTTCGCACCGACCTCGGTCGCGACGACGACCGCGACGGCCTGGCGGACGGGCAACCCGGCGACGCCGACCAGTCCGAGGGCGGTCCCCACGAAGACGAGGACGACGGCGACAGTCCCGCCCACACCGGTCGTCGCGTCTGTCAGGACCTCGACCCGATCGTCGGGATCCCCGTGGACGACCGCGGCGTCGGCAAGGTCGGCCAGCCCGTCCGCGTGCGTGATGCCGGCCAGGAGGTACAGCCAGGGTAACGCCAGACCGGCAACGACGACCGGTGGAACCGCAGTCACCGCGAGGAGGACCGGAAGGGCAACCGCGGCCCCGAGAAGGTACCCGACGAGCGGAAAGACGGCCGGTATTCCGGCGAAGGCTTCCCAGGCGTCGCTCGACTGGCCGACCGGGATGCGGGTAAGGAAGCCGACGCCGCCGCGGAGCGCCGTCAGAACCACGCGACCACCCCCGCAAGGAGGAGGGCGCAGATCCCGGCGCGGCCGACGGTCCGGCGGGCCCGGTCGGCATCCGCCAGGGACGGCAGGTCCTCGGCCGGGACGCTATCGGCGTGCCCACCCCGGCCCCCGTCGACGCCGGGGAGTACGTAGGCGCCGGGCTTCCGGAGGACGAGGTCGTGAACGACGGCCAGCGTCGCCATCGGCCAGCCGCTGTTCGGAGATGCTGGTCGACGGGCGAGTCCGCGTGCCCGCCAGAGGGCGGTCGGTCGAGCGCCCGCGACTGCGAGACAGCAGGCGGTGAGCCTGGCGGGCAGGAGCATGACCACGTCGTCCAGCCGGGCGCTGGCCCAGCCACTGGGATGGTCGCGGTACCCCACCATCGAGTCCAGCGTGTTGACCGCCTTCACCCAGGCGGCGGCCCCGGCCGCGACGGGGAGGGCGAGCAGGGCACCGAGTGCGAAAGCGACCAGCGGCGCGACGAGGCCGTCGGCGAGGTTCTCCGCGAGACTCTCGACGGCGGCGCTTCGGACCTCGCCGGGGGAGAGCGAGGACGTGTCGCGCCCGACCAACGACGGAAGCCGGTCCCGGGCTGTTGCCAGATCGGTCGCGCTTGCAGTGACGACCGCCCGGCCCTCCTCGAGGAGCATCCGGCGACTGATCGTAGCGAACAGGACGAGTCCGGCAACGCCGGCCGCGAGCGACGCGGAGACGAGGCTCGCGAGCGCGACGATTCCGGTTGCGAGGGCGCCGACCCCGAGTGGCAGGCACAGCGCGATGGCGAGCCCGGCCAGCCTGGGCAGAGCCCAGTCGCGGTCGAGCCACGCAATCGCTCGTCCGAGGATCGCCACCGGGTGGACGCGCGTCGGTGGTTCGCCGAGCAGACTGTCGAGCACGGCGGCCAGGGCCACGGCAGCTGTCGCGGTCAGCGACACGGCGACCCCTCCAGTGCCGCGACCAGGTCTGTCAGCGAGACGTCGTCGAGGACGATCGCAGTCGCCCCTGCCCGCTTCGCGGCCCCGTCGGCAGCTGCCTCGTCGCCGACGTGGACCAGGTCCGCGAGGGGAACGTCGAGCCGGTCGGCGGCCACCTCGAAGGGCCGGGGATGGGGTTTCAGCCGGCCGCAGTCGACGCTCGTGACGACGACATCGACGGCCGCCGCGAGGGCCGCCCGCTCGAGCGTACGGTCGACGAGGTCCGAAACCGCGCAGTTCGAGACGACGGCGACCGGCACGTCGAGGGCCGCGACGAGCCGCCTCGCGCCGTCCCGGACGCACACGGGGCCGTCGAAGGCGGCGAAGACAGCCACCCGTGCGGTCGCCGGCTCGCACTCGACTCCGCCTGCAGCGAGCGCGGCCCGGACGTGCTCGGCGAGGGGCTGGGCCTCGAGGCGGGCGAGGTCGGCGTGGCTCGACCGGTAGAGCGACTCCCACTCCGGCGGGATATCGACGCCGCGACTCGCGAGCGCGTCGGCGACAGCAGTCCAGGGATCCGCGGGGCGCTCGGCGTCGACGAGGGTGCCGAAGCAGTCGAGCGAGACCGCGTCCGCACCGGCCAGGTCCGCCGCGGTCCCGGTGGCGGGACCGTTCACGGCGAGGCCACCTCCGGGAGCTCGTCGAGGCGTGCCAGATCGGTGTGTGTCTCCACCAGGTCGGCGGCTGCCCCGTAGGGGTCGGGCTCGACTGCGGCCGCGTCGGGTCGGGTCACCGACGCAGCCTCGAAGACGGTCGCGAGGAAGGCGGTGCGGACGCACTCGTTCGCGAAGAGGTCGTGGAGATAGGTCCCGAGGACCTGCCCCCGGACGGCGCTCTCTGGGCCGACCGGTCGAGGCGTCGCCGCGAGGTGCTCGGTTCGCCCGGCGTGTATCTCGTAGCCCTCGACGGTGCCGCTGGCGCCAGCGAGCGGACCGGTGCCGTGGATTTGGCGGGTGACTCGCCGGACGCGCTTCTCGCGGTGGAAGGTCGTCTCGACCGGCAGCAGCCCCACCCCGTGGATCGTCCCGGGGTGTGGCGGTCCGTCGCTCTGCGCCCGCCACCGGTCACGCTCGGGAATCTCGGCGACAGTCGACTCGCGGTGGGCTTCGTGAAGGGCCCTGCCCAGCATCTGGTAGCCGCCGCAGATGCCCACGATCGGGCCGTCGAAGGCCCGGAGCGCGACACCGAAGCCTGCCTCGCGGAGGGCGAGGAGGTCGTCGACGGTGTTCTTCGTGCCCGGCACGACGAGAGCGTCGATTTCTCCGAGGGCGGCGTCCATCGGCAGGAACGCGACCCGAACGCCGGGTTCCCGCGCGAGCGGCTCGAGGTCGGTGGCGTTCGAGAGCCTGGGGAGCCGCGGGACGCCGACGGTCACGGACTTCGCCGGGCCGACCCCGTCGTCCGCGCCTCGGATCGCTCGCTCGTCCCGTCCCGGGAGCGAGACGCTGTCCTCCTCGGGAAGCCCGGGATCCTCGTGGGGAATTACCCCGCGGACGGGCACGCCAGTGCGCTCCTCGACCTCCTCGATCGCCGGCTCGAGCAGGGAGCGGTCACCGCGGAACTTCGTCAGGACGATCGCCTCGACCCGGTCGACGACAGCGGCCGACGCGAGTTCGAGCGATCCCACGACGCTGGCGAAGGCACCGCCGCGGTCGACGTCGGCCAGGAGAACGATCGCCGGGTCCGCGAACCGGGCCGTCTCGACGTTGGCCAGGTCGCGGTCGCGCAGGTTCGGTTCGGCCACGCTCCCGGCTCCCTCGGCCACCACCACCTCGTGGGCGGCAGCGAGCCGCCGGTAGGAGGCGGCCGCGGCCTTCCTGGCGAGCTTCCAGTGATCGTCGAAGTACTCGCCGACGCCCACGTCGGCGACCGGCCGTCCCTGGACGAGAAGCTGGCTGGACGCGTCCCCGGTCGGCTTGAGGAGAACAGGGTTCAGATCCGTCGTCGCGGGTACGCCAGCGGCAGCGGCCTGCACGGACTGTGAGACGCCGATCTCTCCCCAGGCGGCGCCCTCAGGATCCCCCGGATCGACGTCGCGGGTCGGGCACGGGACCGCACGGGCGTTGTTGCTCATGTTCTGGGCCTTGAATGGCACGACGTCGACGCCCGCCTCGGCGAGGTGGCGACACAGTCCAGCGACGACTGTGCTCTTGCCGACGTGGCTCGCCGTGCCCGCGACGAGGATCGTCCGCGTCATCAGTACTCCGTCCCCTTTCGGGCGCCCTGGCCCGCCTCGAAGGGGTGCTTTTCGGCCTCGACGTGCGAGACGAGGTCGGCGACGTCGACGAGGTACGCCGGCCGCCGGTGCCCGCCCGTGAGGACGAGCTCGAGACGGTCCGGTTTGTTCGCGACGAGCGCGAGGAGGTCGTCGGGATCGATCAGGCCGCGGTTTGCCGCGTAGCACGCCTCGTCGAGCACGAGCAGGTGGACGCCGGCCTCGGGCGGTTTTCCGAACGGGAGTGGGGCCCGGAGGTCGGCGGCGGCCGCTCCCTCGACGATGGCCCGTGCGCGAGCGAGGGCACCCTGGGCGCGAGCGGCGTGCTCGTCGTCGTCGCTCGCGTCGAGCGAGCCGTGCCAGCCGTAGTGACCGCGGGTCTCACAGGAGAACGCCGGCAGGGCCGCGATTGCCGCGTACTCGCCGCGACCGTCCTCGAGCGTCTCCGTCCCGCCCTTCATGAACTGGAGCAGGTGAACGCGGTATCCGTGGCCCGCCGCGCGCAATCCCATACCAAGTGCGGCGGTCGTCTTGCCCTTCCCGTCCCCCCACCAGACCTGGACGAGGCCGAACTCGTCCGGGGCAGCGGGCTCGATGTCGCCGGCACCGTCGGCCGGATCGCCGACTCCGGACGGATCGTCGCCGGCCATCACTGGGTCGCCTCCCGGTCGGCGTCGAGTCGGTCCGCGATAGTCCCGACGCGCTCGCGGAGGGTCGCCCCCGCGATCCCACGTCGGTCGGCAACTGCCAGCGCACCGCCCATCCCGACACCCTCCTTCGCCTCACCGGCAACGTAGGCGGCGAGAGCGGGATGGGCACTCGTCTCGAACCCGGGGTCGGTCACGATCAGGTCGAGATCCAGGTCGCCGGCGAGTGCCTCGATCCGGGCGGTCTCGTCGGCCGCGACGAACGAGGTGGTCGCGAGGGTCAACGAGTCCTCGACACCGGCGTGTCGGACGAGAGCGGCCGCTGCTGCGAGTTGCGTCCCGCCAGCGAGCGTCACCGACGCCCCGTTCTCGAGTGCCCCGACAGTCAGCCCGGCGACCGCGGGCAGAACCGGATCGCCGACGGCACGAACCGCGCGGTGGGGTTCGCCTGCCGCGCCACCGGGAGCGATGTCACTTCTGGTCAGTGCCTCGGTGACGACCTCATCCTTCAACGACAGGGGATTCGCCGGGAGCGACGAAGACACGGCCTCGCGCTCGCCGAGTGCCCGGAGGACGGCCATTGCCGTCGTCGTGCCCCCGGGAATAGTCTCCCCGACGAGTACCGCGTCGTCGGGCAGCGAGCGCCCGTGGGCTCGTGCGCGATCGAACCGGTCGGCAGCCTCCGGAACCGCCACCGGCTCGCGAATGTCCGCGCCAGGCGCGTCACCCAGATCGACCGTCTCGACGGCCGGGGAGCGCGCGGTTCCGGCATCGACTGCGACCGGGTCGAGTGCGCCAAACTCGACGACGGCCCGGGTGACTACCGCGGGCGTGGGGCAACCCGTGGGGCTCACCGGAACGACCGGTGCAGCCGTCGGCTCGCCGTGCTGGAGGATCTCCAGGTCGGCCGCCGGGGTGTGCGCGAGGAGCGCGGTCGATGCGCCCGCGGCACTGAGTCCATCGATGGCGGCCGTGTGCGTCGAACCGGCGGTGACGAGCAATCTCATCGGACCCGGGCGCGCGAGCGACGGCAGAGGATTCCAGCAGCACTTGCTGACACGTGTCCGGGTCGGGAGGAGCGTCTGGTCATGTTCCAAACTGCAGTTGAGGTAGCAAAAGTTTACTTGTCTCCCACGTGGCCCCTGGCGGATCCCACCTTTCTCAACATTCAAATGCCAGCGCCCCACAGGGGGACCCAATGAACGGCAACCGCTTCGGGCGGCTCTTCCAGGTGACGACCTACGGGGAGTCCCACGGCGACGCCATGGGGTGTACGGTCTCGGGATGCCCGGCGGGGGTCGAGCTTTCGGCCGAGGACGTCCAGCGCGACCTCGACCGCCGCAAGCCGGGGCAGTCGATGATCACGACCAGCCGCGGCGAGCCCGACGAGGTCACGATCAACTCGGGGCTCCAGGACGGCTACACGACGGGGACGCCCATCGGGATGGTCATCCAGAACAAGGACGCCCGCTCGGGCAAGTACGAGCCCTTCGTGACCGCACCGCGCCCCAGCCACGGCGACTACACCTATTCGGCGAAGTTCGGCACGCGTAACTGGGGCGGCGGCGGGCGCTCGTCGGCCCGCGAGACGGTCAACTGGGTCGCCGCCGGCGCAATCGCAAAGCAAGTGCTCGCCCAGAGCGACTACGACGTCGAGATCAAGGCCCACGTCGGGCAGATCGGCGATATCGAGGCCCCCGAGGTCAGCTTCGAGGAGATGCTCGCCCACAGCGAGGAGAACCCGGTCCGGTGTGCCCACCCGGGGACGGCCGAGCGGATGCGCGAGCGCATCGACGAGTACCAGGCGGCGGGCAATTCCATCGGGGGCGCGATCGAATTCGAGATGCGCGGCGTTCCACGAGGAGTGGGTGCGCCCCGGTTCGACTCCGTCCCGGCCCGCCTCGGCCGCGCGCTGATGGCCGTCCCCGCGGCGACGGCTTTCGAGTTCGGCCTCGGCCGGGAGGCTCGAACCGTCTCCGGCATCGACCGCAACGAGGACTGGGAGGTCGACGTCGGCGAATCGAACCCGGAGACCGTCAGCGAAGCGGGCGATCCAGTGCCCGTGGGCAACGACCACGGGGGTCTCCAGGGCGGTATCACCACCGGCGAGCCGATCTACGGGGAGGTGACTCTCCACGCGCCGACGTCGATCCCGAAGACCCAGACCACCGTCGACTGGGAGACCGGCGAGGAGAAGGAGGTGACCGTCGTGGGCCGGCACGATCCCGTGTTGCCACCCCGCGGTGTGCCCGTCGTCGAGGCGATGTGCTGGCTGACCGTGCTCGACTTCATGCTGCTGGGCGGCCGGATCAACCCGGACCGGCTCGACGACCGGCCGGGCGAGTACGACACTCACTATCACCCGCGGAGTCCGGTAGAGGACCCCGAGGACGCGGCGACACGCGCGGAACCGACCGACGAGTGAGGTCCGGAGACTGCGAGCGCAGACAGACAGAAAGCCCTCGCCTCGTTCTCTGGATTCGGTGGCGGGAACCGCAAACAACCTCAAAGCCCTCTCCTCGCTCGCGGTCGCTGAGCAGGATACACTCCCTCGCTTCGCTCGGTCGAATAGAGCCTGCTCAGCGACTACAGTAAACGCGAGCGAGGTTCGCCCTTTCAGTCCGCGAGGGCTGGGAACCTCACCGTGGCTGTGCCAGTCCCGGATGCTCAGGCCGACTAGAACTCCGGACACCTGGCGGACTGAAAGGGCGAGGCCCGGTGGCCGGCGCTTAGGAGGCCCAATCCGAACGAGCGAAGCGAGTGAGTGTATCCTCAAAAGCGCCGGCGAGCGGGCCGAGGACTTTCTGGGTGGTTGCGGTGGCGGTCGTTGCAGAGAGCGGGCCGAGGGCTTTCGGGCTGGTGGCGATAGCGGTCGTGTTTCAACCACCAGGAAGCGGGCCGAGGGCTTTCAGAAGTGGGCTGAGTCGTCCTCCCCCCTGTATCCCGCTGAGATACGGGAGGGAAAACAGTATCAGCAAGACGAACAGTCTGCCAGAATCCCGACTCACCAGTACGGCGACGAGCGCCAGTCCGGCGAGGGCCCCGCGAGCACGACGAGCCCGATCACGAACGCGGCGACAACCACGAGCGACCCGATCGCGGGCGTCGCGTACGGCGAATCCAGGAAGAGGCCGTTCCAGGAGACGAAGCCGACGATTGAGCCAACCACCATCGCGGCGGCGACCAGGATCCCGATGCCCCCGAGCCAGAGGAGTCTGCGCATACGTGCCACCTCGACGGCGGCGATAAAAAACCCCAAGGCCGTCCGCGCATGATTCGGGCTCATGACAGTTGCCGTGGTCCTCGCGGAGCCGCCGGTGGCGGGCGTACCGCTCCCGGGTCTGGTCGACTCGGTCCTCGACGGGAACGAACGCGCCCGGCTCTACCGGGCGATGCTCGCGGACGCCAGCCGCGCCCTCCAGGAGGGTGGCGCAGACCTCCTGGTGAACTACCGCCCCAGCGACCAGGTCGAGGCCACCGGCGACGCAGACCCCTCCGTGGGTCCCGATGGCGACGTCGATTCCGAACGCGAGGTCCGAGAGGCCCTCCGAGACCTCATCCCCCGGCCCGAGGAGGCCCGCTACGAGGTCCAGGTCGGGACGACGCTGGCCGGTCGGGTGGGCAACACCGTCTCGCACCTCCTCGACCAGGAGGGTGCCGACTCCGTTGCCGTCGTCGACCCCAGGGCCCCGTTCTTCGACCGGGCGGCGGTCGGCCAGGCGACGATGAAACTCCGGTCGGCCGACCTGGTCCTCGGGCCGGCCCCCGGCGGGCGGGTCTACTACATCGGGTTCACCGACACAGTCGACTTCGACGATGCCCTGGCGTCTCCCGCGGTCGAGACGCTGACCGATCGGGCCGTCGACGCGGGCCTCGAGGTCGATTTCCTGCCGGTCCAGCCAGTCGTCGAGCAGCCGGCGGACCTGGTCGACCTCGTTGCGGGCTTGCGGGCCCGCCGGCGGGCCGAGCGGCGCCTACCCGCGGCGACTGCGGCCGTCGTCGACGAACTGGACCTCCGTGTGACCGGTAAGGGCGTCGTGGCGACTTCCGACAACTCTTAGGGCTCGCCTGCCCGAGTTCGGGGCGCAGGTGGGGTGGCAGAGCGGCCCAATGCGCCTGCCTTGAGAGCAGGTGTCCGCAAGGACTCATGGGTTCAAATCCCATCCCCACCGTCGTTAAGAAGGGTTCACGATACTATTCGGAAATACGGAGTAACGTCTGTCTCCCGCACCGTCTGAAAACACACACGACTCATTTATATACTTGGTTCTTCGGAGTCGATTTCCCGGAGATCGGGGCGTGTTGGTTGCCGTCGGAAGCATCACAACGTGTGGCTCAGTGGGGCCGGACCACCACCCCGCGCTCGACGGCAAGATCGCCGTTACAATACGGACACTGCGCCGGCTCGTCGGTGACGTAGCCCTCCCACCCACAGTCCGCACATTCGGCCGTGACCGCCTCGCCATACTCAGCCATCGGTGTCCCCAAGGGCCTCCCGGGGGCGCCGGAGCGCCTCTTGTGCCCCCGACCGGTCACCACGCTCGTCCGCGGCCTCCAGTTCGGTGCCGACCTCGAGCAGACGAGTCTCGACGAGGCCGGGACGGTAGGCTGAAGGGTAGATGATAGAGTTCTGAATACTGGGCTGTCCCAGCTTGACTGACCATGTATCTCCGATAGAATCAATCCTAACTAGCAGGGTACCCTCGCACTGGATTCCCGTAAGAATATACGCATAGGTATTCGTGCCTGCGGACTCCATTGGTGTCGATACGATTAGATTTGAATAGGTGTGCCAGTCACTCCCGGACTCCCACTTTGCGCTGAGTGTTGAAACCAGTGAACCGTCTTTTGATGAATTATTCTCAAACAGTAGTTGAGACTGGTCGTCTCAATGCATAGGCTCGCATTACAACAACACGCGAGTGAATTTGTTGAGGCTGCGTTTGGCGTTGTAGTCGGCAAACGTCAGGACGCATTTCCGGAACTGACGGTCCCAGCTACTCCGTACCGATGGTGAACCCGAGAGTGCGTTTGACGACTGAGAAAACAGCCTCGGCGATCAACCGCTGGCCGTAGCATCCTTCGGTGCGATATGCGTCATTAAGAACGTGCTATCAGTACAGAAACATCAACTACTCTTGTCACCCGATCAGTTGTGCTCCCCAACAACCGCTCTTTGAACCCCGCGCGACCACTCGCGCCAAGTACGATGAGATCGATCTCGTGTTCAGCACTGTACTCCGTGATCGCTTCGTGCGGAAATCCCTCCAATATCGTCCGTTCGTAGGAAACCCCTGCGACGTCGGCTTGTTCCGTCGCTCTATCGAGGGCCTGGGTGGCCATCGTCTCGAGAGTCGTCGAAAGTTCGTCGGCGATGGTTCCGACTCCAGAAGCAGACATTTCGATTCCGACATCCACGACGTGTAGGAAGTGGACGGTCGCGTCGAAGTTGGCTGCCAGTTCGACGCCCTGTTCGACTGCTGCCATACTTGCGTCGCTCCCGTCTGTGGGAATGAGAATCTGCTCGTACATGCGACGGCTATCGGGGCCAAACCCGAAAAAAGCGGGGCCGATGAACGGGTTGTATCACGGGTGTTAGACTCTCAGTCGGGCTTGTCCGATAAGTACTCAACGTCGATCGGATCCTCGACATCGCCCATGACCGACTCCAGCAGATCAGTGATGGTCACCATTCCGACGACCTTGCCGTCTTCGAAGATGAGTGCGAGCTCCTGATTTTCCGCCTGGAACTGGTCGATCGCGTCACTGACGTCGACATCCGGAGAGAACGTCATCGGTGGGGCTGCCAGTTCGGTGAAATCGATATCACCAGTAGAGAGTTCCTCTCGGTGCCTCGCCAGAATCGGGAAGTAGACAATCCCCTCGAAATCGGTCAACTCTTCGCCGATCAGGGGGTATCGGGTGTGGGGATTCTCTTCCATCCGCCGGAAGTTCTCCTCAGAATCCACCGCCGTCGACAGTGGGACAATATTTTCGGCGGGAACCATCACCTCGCGGATGGGGCGTTCACCGATATCAAGGGCGTTCATTACTTCGTCGCGTCGCTCGTCGGACAAATCACCATCGGTAAGAACCGAGCCGAGTCGGTTCCGGAGTTCGGCCCGCGACTCGATGACGTCCTCTTCAGTTTCGAGCCACGCGCCTGTCATTTCGATGCCGAACAGTTTGAGCGTCCACTTCGCGACCCAATCACCGAGTTTGATGAGGGGAATGATCGCGTAATGGAACCAGTACAGCGGCGTCGCTCCGTAGCGACAGACCATCCGTGACCGCTCGACGCCGAGGTACGTCGGGGTCTGCTCACCGTGAGTCAGGTGAACTAAATTGATGATCAGGAACGCAATAAGCGCCCCTGCCCCGACGCCTGCGAGTCTGGAGCCAGCGAACAGCGGTTCGAAGATGGCCGCTAACGCGGGTTCAGCAACGATCCCGACTGCAATACTCGAGGCAGTGATCCCGACTTGGCAGGTCGTGAGGTACAGTTCCAGATTCTGTGTCATCTCCCACGCGCGTTCAAGCGCGGCATGACCGTCACCGACGAACTCCTCCTCGGAGAACTGCCGCGCTCGCGTCAGCGCGAACTCGATGGCAACGAAAAAGCCGTTCGTCAGGATGAGGAATACCCCGGCTGTGAGGCGGATCCAGAGCTCGAGTGCATTCATCGGACGGCGGGTTGATATCCGAGAGACAAATGGTTGATGGACTTCGCTGACCATAGCACTCTACAAGCTTCTAAACGAGGCGAAGATCGCTAAAGGACTGAAAGAAGGCCTCAAAGATCAATCTCTGTTTTTCCGACTGTCGCTCGGTCAAGGAGAGTTGTTGGTAGAACAATGTTTGTCTGAACAAGAGAATCGTCACGGGTACACAAGGATTACCTCTCCGCTCTCGTATACTCAACCTCGCACGTTTATAAACAGGTGGTCGATTTTGTCCATGAGATCGGCAATCTCTCGTTCTCGATTGTCCCGAACCCACGAGAAGAGGTTGTAGACAGCCTCTTTCAGTGAATGTTCCAGATCCGCGCGAAGCGACGACACTTTCGAGCGAACCGTTCCCAAGACGCTCGAGTCAGGACCGAGACGGAGGAGACT
>JAZKTI010000061.1:0-11899 GCA_036625635.1 Haloarculaceae archaeon | reverse complement strand
ACTGACCCAGACACTGACTCAGACACAAACCCAGACGTTGGCCCGGACATCGACCCCGAGGCCGACCACGACCGCCGGCGACGGGTCCTCTTCGTGGCCCTGGCGGTCCTCGCGGTCCTGGCGCTCGCCCTCGGCGCGGCGGGTCTCGACGAGATCCACCTGTCCTCGGAGGGCGGCTCCGCCGGGTACGACGCCGACCAGCCCGTGGAGATCGGGGACACGTCGAGTTCGACTGGCGAGACCGAGGGAACATCCGGCAGGCTGTCGCCCTGGTACGTCCTCGCCTTCTACGTCGTGGGGGTCCTGGCCACGATCGGGCTTGCCTGGCGTCGTGACATCCAGACGGTCTGGCTCGTGATGGCGGTGATGGTCGTGGTCTTCGTGGGCCTGGCACTGCTCGCGAGCACCGCCGGGTCCCCCTTTGCCGAGCCCGCAAACGGGAGCCAGGTAACCGAGCAACTCGAGGACCCACAGCTCGGCTCCGGGTCCGGCGACGATCCCAACACGGCACCGCCGGCCACCGCGTTGCCGACTGGCGCGCTCCTGCTCATCGGGGTCGTCCTGGGGGTGGGCGCGATTCTGGGATTCTCGAAGGCGGCCACCCCCGACGCCGGTGACGACGAGGACGAGGGCGAGGACTCGGGGGATACCGCCGACGAGGAGCCCGTCGCCGAGATCGGCGCGGCTGCCGGGCGAGCCGCCGACAGGATGGCGACTGGTGCCCCTCTCGAGAACCCGGTCTACCGCGCCTGGCGGGACATGATCGAGGTGTTCGGCGACGCCGGCGACCACACCACCACGCCCGCGGAGTTTCGGGACCGCGCCATCGCCGCCGGGTTCCCCCGGGAACCGGTCGTCGAACTGACCGCGCTCTTCAGGGCGGTCCGGTACGGTCACGAGCCCGCGAGCGAGGACCGCGAGGCCGCAGCCATCGAGGCGCTCCAGGACATCCAGCGAGCCGCGGAGGCCCTCGTCGACGAAGACCGGGCTGGCGAGGACGGTGCGACCGCCCCCGTGGCAGGGTCCGAGTCCGGCACCGACCCGACGGGGAACGCCGAAACAGCGACTGAGGAGACACCCGGCGACGCCGGGGAACACCCTGACGACGCCGGGGAACGCCCAGACGGCGCCGACGGGGCCGACCCGTGAGCGGATCCGACGGCTCCCGGTGGCGGCACCTCCAGGAGCGGACCATCGGGACGCCTGAGGTCGCGGGGGTCACGCTCTCCCGGCGCCACGTCGCACTGCTCGTCGCCGGGACGGGGCTCCTGATCGCCGGACTCGTGGGGTTCGTCTCACCCGGCATCCTGCCAGACGTCGGGGTGTCGTCGCTGGTCGCCTTCGTCACTGCAATCGTAGCGCTGGGCCTCGCCGGCCACGCCGGGTACCGTCGGTTGCACCGCGGGGAGCGGGGAGCGCGCTTTCCCCTGGTCGAGACCCGCGCCGACGTCGACAGGCCCGGCGCGGCAGTCGACGAGGATCTCCGGATTGCCACGGCCTCGCGGTCTCTCGACCGCACCGAGGCGGTGACTCGCGGCCACCGAGCGAGGGCGGCCGTCCGCCGGCACGTCGCGAACGTCGCAGAGCGGGTCCTCCAGCACCGCGACCGAGTCGGAGAGACGACCGCGCGGACCACCCTCGAGCGCGGGACGTGGACGACGGATCCGGCCGCGGCGACCCTCTTCGCCGGCGGCGATCTGGACGTGGCTGGCGACGGGACCGACGGCTCGGAGACCGGGGTCGGTGGGGTGGACGGCCCGGAGACCGAAGCCAGTGGGATGGACAACTCGGAGACCGGGCGCGGTGGGACGGATAGCTCGGAGACCGGGCGCGGTGGGACGGATAGCTCGGAGACCGGCCCGGAAACCGATCCAGCCTCGGAGGTCTCCCCGTATCCCGCCGTCGACCTGTCGGGCGAGCGTGGTCTCGGGGCCAGAATCACGGACACGCTGGGGGGCGGGCCGGACTTCCAGACGGCGGTCCGGCACACCGCGGCCTCGCTCGCCGCGGGCGTCCCCGGCGTCGAGGTCCAGGGGTTCGCCGAGGAACGCCCCAGACTCGTGCCGCGGGAGGACGCCTGGGAGCCGGGGGTCTGGGGGACCGAGCACTGGCGTGGCGCAGGGAGCGTCGGGCTGGCCCTCCTCGGAGTCGCCGTGCTCGCGGAGGCACCGACGGTCCTGCTTGTCGCGGCGGTCTTCGTCGGCTATGCCGGCTACGCCTGGTTGCTGACCCCACCGACGCCGGATCTGGGCGTCGAACGCGCCCTCGAGCCCACAGATCCGGTCCCCGGCGAGGCCGTGCGGGTCACTGTCACGGTCCGCAATGAGGGCGACAGCCTGCTGCCGGACTGCCGGCTCGTCGACCGCGTGCCGGACCGCCTCGCGGTCGTCGGCGGGAGCGCGCGCCACGCTACCGCACTGGCACCCGGGGAGACAGCCACCTTCGAGTACGACGTCCTGGCGGTCGCCGGCAGCCACGAGTTCCGGGACTGTGCCGTGGCCGTCCGGGACGCGAGCGGCCAGCGGGAGCGGACGGCCACGGTCGGCGGGGAGGGGACCACGCTGACCTGTGACCCTGCCCCGGTGACGGAGTCGGTCCCCCTGCACCCAGGGGCCTCGAACGTCGTCGGCCGCGTCTCCTCGGACGTCGGAGGGAGCGGGACGGGCTTCCACGCCGTCCGGGAGTACCGGCGGGGCGACCCACTCGACCGCATCGACTGGAACCGCAAGGCTCGCACCGGCGACCTCGGCACGCTCGAGTTCGAGGAGGAACACGCCGCGACGGTGATCGTGGTGGTCGACCGGCGGCCCGCCGCCGCGCTTGCCCCCGGTCCCGAGGCGCGCTCGGCCGTCGACCGGAGTCTGGGCGGTGCCGGCCAGTTGCTCGACACGCTGCTGGCCGACGGGGACCGCGTCGGCCTCGCGACGGTGGGGCTGGACTGTGACTACGTCCCGCCGGGGACCGGCCCGGCCCAGCGGGCCCGGATGCGGGAATTCCTCCGCCGCGAGGAGACGACGCCCGTGCCCGAGGCGGGGTACTCGTTCAACCCGGCGCGGTACCGCCGCCGGCTCGAGCGCCGTCTTCCGGGGGACGCTCAGGTCGCGCTGTTCTCCCCGGTCTGTGACGAACCCCCGGTGACCCTGGCGCGGTGGCTCCAGGCCCGCGGGCACGGCGTGACGGTCTTCAGCCCAGATCCCACCGGGAGGGACACCGTCGGCGGCGTCCTCGCCGGGATCGAGCGTGCCCTCGACCTCTCGTCACTCCGGGCAGCCGGGATCCGGGTCGTCGACTGGTCGCCAACGGAGGCGCTCGGGACCGCCGTCGAGCGTGCTCGGGGACGGTGGTCGGTGTGACGGCAGCCGAAGGAGGGAGGTCGGTATGACGTCGTGGCCCACCTTACGTCCGGGGGACGTCGTCCCGCTCGCGGGCACGGCGGTGGCGGTCGCCGCCCTCGGACCCAGCGGCTTTCCCGCCCTGGTCGGGGCTCTCGCCGTAGTGCCCTTCGCACTGGCGAGTCGGTACGACCGCGCGCTCCTGGCTCACCTCGGCGGCCTCCTCCTGGTTGGTGCCGTCGTCCTCGCTGGGGTCGGGACCGCCGACCAGGCGCTCGTCCTCGTCGCGACGGTGGCGACCGTCGTCGCCTGGGACGCCGCCACGACCGCCATGGCCCTCGACGCTCAGTTCTCCCCCGCGGCGAGTACCGCCCGGGCCGAGGCGGTGCACACGGGGGCGACCCTGCTCGTCGGCACGCTGATCGCCGGGACGGTCTTCCTCCTCTCCCGGGCGAGCGTCGGGGACGTGCCGGCCGCCGTGGCCGTCACGGTGATCGCCGCGGCCGTGGTTTTCCTCGTGGTGCTGGATCCGCGGCCGGGGTGAGGACGGTATCGGGACGTACTCCTCGACCAGTGACAGATGGCGATACCGCTAGACCGTGGGAACCGGCACGGTCTCGAGGGCCTGCTCGACGACCGTGCTCGCATCCGTCCCCTCGACTCTGGCGTCGGCAGTCAGGACCACGCGGTGGTCGAGGAGCGGGTGGGCGACCCGCTTGACGTCCTCGGGGGCGACGTACTCCCGGCCCGCGAGGACAGCCATGGCCCGCGCGGCCTCGAAGAGCCGCTGGGTCCCACGCGGGGACACGCCGACCTCGACGTCGCGATGGGTCCGCGTCTCCCTGGTGATCCGGGCGACGTACTCGAGGAGGGCGTCGTCGACGGTGACGGTCTCGGGGACGGCCCGGAGCGAGCGGACGTCCTCGGCGGCCAGCACCGGTTCGACCTGGGGGTCCCGTTCGGTCCGTGCCCGGCGGCGTTCGAGGAGCTCCACCTCGCCGTCGAGGTCCGGGTAACCCATGGCGGTCTCGACGAGGAAGCGGTCGACCTGGGCCGCGGGGAGTTCGAAGGTCCCCTCCATCTCGACGGGGTTCTGCGTGGCGACGACGAAGAAGGGGTCCGGGAGGGGGAACGTCTCGCCGCCGACGGTGACCTGTTCCTCGGCCATGGCTTCGAGGAGTGCGCTCTGGGTCTTGGGGGCCGCGCGGTTGATCTCGTCGGCGAGGACCACGTTGCCGAAGATCGGCCCCGTCGAGAACTCGAATGTCCCCTCGGACTCGTCGTAGACGTGGGTCCCGGTCACGTCGCCCGGGAGGAGGTCCGGCGTGAACTGGATGCGGGAGAAGGAGAGGCCGAGCGCCCTGGCCAGGCTCCGTGCGGTCAGCGTCTTGCCGGTCCCGGGGACGTCCTCGATGAGCACGTGGCCGCGGCCGACGACGCCGAGGAGGACCGTCTCGAGGAACTCGCGGTCGGTCACGACCGTCTCCGCCAGCGCGTCGAGAACCGCGTCGCAGGTCTCCATCGCGTCCGCGACGTCCATACTGCCACTGGCAGGACTGGGAGCAAAAGGGTGCCGGAGGGCCGTCGCGCCAATCGAGTCGAAACCGATAAAGCCGCCGCTCGGGTAGCCCGTTCTGAGCCGAGGTAGCCTAGCCCGGCCAAGGCGCCTGCCTCGAGAGCAGGTGTCCTCACGGACACGGGAGTTCAAATCTCCCCCTCGGCGTTTCTTTGGTCGATCGACGGCGAGGGGCGCGATCGGGTTCGTCAACGACATCAGCGCGTGACCGTCCACCTCACAGGAGGCACGGGCCTTCTCGAGGACGACGAGGCCGTCGCCGACCAGTTCGAGCACGAGAGGACGAGGACCTCGCGATGGGCGTGAAGATCGTCGAGGACTGGCCGTACTGCGGGGTCACCGCTCCCATTAGCCCGGTTACAAAAACGACGTTCGGGGAACGTTATAGTGCCGGCCGCCCGACCCTTCGGTATGCTCATCGCAGGGAGCGACGACGGACTCTACCGACTGGAGGGCGTCCTCGCGGCCGGGGCGGCGAGTGTCGAGCAGGTTCTCGAGTCCGATCGCGTGAAGCGAGTACGTTCCTTCGACGGTATCGATGGCGTCTTTGCCGCGACGGCGAGCGGGCTCTACCACTCGACCGATCTCTCCGAGTGGACCGATCTCGGTGTCCCCAGGGAGCGGGTCTACGCAGTCGCAGCGGGGGCTGATGGAGACTGCCTCTACGCGGGGACCAGACCGGCCCACGTCTACACGGCGGCTCTCACGGAGCCGGACGCACCTCGCGGCCCCCTCGAGTGGCGGGAACTGGAGGGGTTCCAGGACCTGCCCTCGCGCAACGAGTGGCGGTTGCCCCGACACGAGAACCTCGCCCAGGTTCGGGACATCCACGTCCACCCGGACGCGCCAGATTGCGTCGTCGCCGGCGTCGAGGTGGGTGGCGTCCACGTCAGCGAGGACCGCGGCGACACCTGGACGGAGCGCCGATCTGGGATGCAGGACGACGTCCACGAACTCCACCTGGTCGGACCGTCGGTGTTCGTCGCCGCGACGGGGTTCGGTCTCTTCCGCTCGACGGACGCCGGCCGGTCTTGGACCCGGCTCGACGAGGGCCTCGACCAGCGGTACTTTCGGTCGGCGTTCTCCCACGAGGGGACGCTCTACGCCGGCGCGGCGCTCGCGAACTCGTCGACCTGGGACGACCCGGACGCCGACCCGGCCTTCTTCGTCTCGCAGGATGGCGAGACGCTCGAGGCAGTCGATCACCCTCGACCCGACGAGACGATCACCGGGATCACTGCCCTCGACGGACAGGTCGTCGCGGCGACGCACCGCGGGACGGTGCTCGTGGAAGCGGGCGGCGAGTGGTCGGTGGCGGGGACGTTCCCAACCCCGGGCGACGTCACCGGGACCTACACGCCGCTCTGTCCCTCGGCGGAGTGACCCGACCGGGGAAGGGGATGGGCTCGATCGCCCAGACCAGGCAGCTAATCACCCCTTGCGGGTCGGCGGCCGTGGTTGAGAGGCCACCCGCGACTGACAGGCGCCCGCTACCGACGGCTCATCGGGACGAACGGAGCAAGTCCCTCGGCGAGCGGCTCGGGGGTCGACCGGAGGGAGAACGACGGCCTGGCCGAGCGGTGACACCGCGAGGCTGCGAACCGCGAGGCGTGAGTCCCCCGGGACCAACGGGAGCCGAGAGAGCGAGGTGAGGGCTTTCTTGCTATTTGCGGTTGCGGTAGGGCACTGTTCAGACTAGTACCAGCGACTAGAAAGGTAACTTACTAGGAATATGAGGCGGGAAATTCCAAGTGATCATGCCGGAAATCGCCCGCCTCACCGGTCGTACCGGATCGAACGAATTAGATTTTGTGGAACGAGTCCACACTCCGACAGAAATCATGGAGTACGCGGTCGAACTCCATTTGAATTGCCTATTGCTTTCCAATACAGTTACTGAACTTGAAAGGTTTGGCATCGAGCGCGCTCGATCTACGATTTACAACTGGGTGCAAAAAGCAGATTTAGAACCACGAGAGGGTTGTAATCCTGAACAAGACGCACTTGATGAAACGGTGGTTAAAGTCGATGGCGAACGATTCTGGCTCTACGGGGCTGTTGATCCAGTATCAGGAAGAATCCTCCACGTTGGCCTCTACCCATCCAGAAATACGGCTACTACGAGAATGTTTCTAGCGGAACTTGCCGAGAAACACCACGTCGAAGACGCTGAATTTCTCGTTGATGGAGCTCCGTGGCTCCAGGCAGGCCTGTTTGAACTCGGAATGCACTTCCGGCACGAAACCTTCGGAGAACGAAACCCGGTAAAACGTGTTTTCCAGGAAATAAAACGTCGAACAGAACAGTTCTACAATAATTTTAGCCATGCCGATCCTGCTACCGTCGAAAATTGGTTGCAAGCGATTGCATAGGCCGAAAATACGCTAAACTGAACAGTGCCGCGGGAGCAGGGACAACAACTCCAGAGAGCGAGGAGAGTGCGTCCCATCTGTCCGCTCCCCGTCCAACAGTTCAACCAACCCAGACAGCCAGCCGCCGACCGAAGCACACACCGTCCTCAGGTCAGGAAGAACATGAGCACCGTCAGCGTGACGACGCTGAGAATAAACGCCGCTGCCAGTGCCACGCCCATCTGGACGGTGGCGTTGGCCTGGGAGGCCAGTGTCTCCGTGCGGTCGTTCCCGAAGACGGTCACCTCGGCTTTCTCCGAGGCCATCCCGGCCTCGACGGGTTCGAGGTCGGCCACGGCGCGGTCGACGAGATCCTGGACGAGGGCGACCAGGTCGCCGACGTCGATCTTGTCGCCGACCTGGTTCTCGGCATCGACCGTGTTGACGACGTGGGTGTCGCTGGTCATCACCTCCGCGACGTCCGCGGCGTCGATGCTGTCGACGATCCGGGCGCGAACGCCGGGTTCCATGTTGTTGCCGTCGACGAGGACGTAGGCCGTCCGCTGGCCGTCCACCGCGGTGACGGCGACGCGAATCCCAAGCGGCCCGATCCCGTCGGTGCGTTCCCAGGGTCCCCGCTCCCAGGCGACGCCGAGTTCGAGTGGCTCCTGATCCATCGCCGCGAGTTCCTCCCCCAGGCGACCGGCGCCCTGGATCATGTCGAAGGACCGGGGGCTCCCGGGGACGATGTGGCCGAGGTCCTCGCCCTCGAGGCCGTTGTTGCAGTTGTGGGCATCGACGAGAAGGATCTCGTCGAGGCCGTCCTGGCGTGCCTCGGCGGCGGCCGAGAGGCCGACGGCGTACTCGACGTCGTCCGCGAACGTTGGCGAGAACGTGTTGACGAGGAGGGCGTTGGGTCCGAAGGCCTGGCCCGTCAAGGTGGCGTCGCCTTCAACGAGTTGTTGCGTGCGGGTGGCCCTGTCGCCGTACTCGATCTGCTGGTAGGCGGCCTCGGCCGTATCGCAGATGGTCTCGACTTCCTGTCTCGTGACGAGGTTGAAGTCGTGCCCTGCGGTGGCGTGTGGCGGGAACGCCAGCCCGTCGGCCTCCTCGGCGATACGGAAGGGGAGGTTGCCGCCGCCGATGTCGCCCATGGGGCCCGGATGGATCATCGGGAGGACGAAGCGGGCCTTCTCGGTGCCCGCGGGCCGACGGAAGGAGAGGACGGTCACCGGAACGAGGGCCTCCTCGCCGATCTCCTCGAAGAACTGCTCGAGTTCGTTCGATCCCTCGGCGATGTGGCCGATGAATCCCTGGATAAAGTCGAGCACCGACACGTCGAGGCTCCGGCGCCAGGGCCGGTCGATCACCAGCAGGAATCCCCAGACAGCACTCGCATACAGGATGCACATTACCCCGAGGAGAACGAAGTCCTCGGGGAGGACCGACTGCTGGATGGCGGAGGGCGCCTCCTCCTGGCGCGAGAGAACCACGTCGAGCACCGGGCCCTCGCCGACGGCGAGGTATCGCGTCGTGCCGCTGTAGACGAACAGCAACACGGCGGCGACGACCGTCTGGACGCTGGCCGGAATCACGGCGACGAGCGGCGAGTGCCGGGAGACCGCCATCACGACGAGCAGCCGGAGGGCGAAGATGGCCGCCAGGGCCATCAGGAGTGCGTCGAACACGAAGCTCTGGCCGACGGAGCTGAGCAGGGAGAACAGACCGGCAACGGCGAGCACGCCGATGACCACGAGTTCGGAAAAGAGCGCCAGCAGGGACGCGCGATTCGGGCTGAGCTGACCGTCGAGCCATCGGTCGATGAGCGGTGTCAATGCGGCGGCGGCGACGGTCGGGATCCCGACGAAGAACACCCCCTGCCAGGCGTCCTCGAGGGGGTAGGAGGAGTCGAAGGCGGCCACGCCCGTGACCGCCGCCACTGCCAGGGCGAACGTGAGACTCTGGTACCAGCTCGGCGCCCGGAAGATGTACCGGGACAGGCTGGCGAGGTCGCCCTGCGTGGCTGTCATCACTGTACAGACGCCGCCCCGGCCCTTTAAAAATGCGCTTCCCTCGTGGCGCATTATTCCGGTCCTGGCTCGTGGCGGCCCAGTCCGGCCCTGGCTCGTGGCGCCCCAGTCCGGTCCTGGCTCGTGGCGCATTAATCCGGCCCTGGCTCGTTGCGGGTTAGTTGAGTGCCAGGCCTGACTGGACCCGCACCCCGGTCATGGAGGGAAAGCCCCGGAGTGATCGGGTCGGGTCTCAGTACGTCTCGCAGATGGCGAGGAAGTTCTCGAAGACGGCCTGGCCCTCCTCGGTGTGAGCGACCTCTGGGTGCCACTGGACGCCGTACCGGGCTTCATCGACGTCGCTCATCGCCTCGACGTCGCAGACCTCGCTCCGTGCCGTGCGCTCGTAGCCCGGCGGAACAGCCGTGACCTCGTCGGCGTGGCTCGCCCAGACCCGCGTCTCCGGGGCGAGCGACCCGACGAGGGGGTCCTCGGCCTCGGTGATCTCGACGGTGACGTCGGCGTATCCGCCGTAGTCACCCGATCCCACCGAGCCGCCCTCCTCCTGTGCCATGAGTTGCATGCCGAGACAGATGCCGAGGATCGGGAGATCGAGGTCGAGATAGTCGGGGCAGTTGCCGATGCGCTCCATCTCGGGCCCGCCCGAGAGGACGAGGCCGTCGGCCTCGATCCCCCCGGGCGGGGTCTGATTGTCGACGATCTCGACGTCGACCTCGACGTCACGGAGCGCCCGTCCCTCCAGGTGGGTGAACTGGCCGTGATTGTCGACGACGTCGATTCTGGTCATTGCTGGCGACTAGTCGAGGCCCACGTAAATGTCCACCTCTTCGCGCGCGCCGCGCGCAAATCACCCGACCGTGGTCATGAGACAGCCCGGACGACCATCCCGAGTTGTCGCGTCACAGCGGGGCGACGTGACCGTCCTTCCGGGGCTCGGTCGCCCCCGAGCAGACGCCCGCTCGTCGCCGGATGATCTGGCCGCCCCCGAAGGACCCCGGCGGTTCGATGCGGACATCGTGGCCGCGCCGGGCGAGCTTCACCGCGAGGCCGTCGGCAACGCGCTCCTCGACGGCCAGGGTCCCGTCCGCCCGGTACCGCCACCGGGGTTCGTCGAGGGCCCGCTGGAGTGGTTTCCCGTCGTCGACCAGGTGGGAGCAGACCTGGACGTGGCCCTGCGGTTGCATGGACCCGCCCATGACCCCGAAGGCGGCCCAGTCCTCGGCCCCGAACCGGGCGAGGGCGGGGAGCAGCGTGTGGAACGGCCGCTTGCCCGGTTCGAGGCGGTTCGGCGCCCCGGCGTCCAGGGAGAACGACGCACCGCGATTCTGGAGGACGACCCCGGTCTCGCCCGCCACGACGCCGCTCCCGAAGGTGTCGTACAGGGAGTTGATGAAGCTCACGAGGTTGCCCGCGTCGTCGGCGACCGTGACCAGGACCGTGTCGGCGTCCTCGCCGGTCGCGTCGGGCAGGCCGACGTCGATGGCCGCCGGCGGGAGCGCCGCCTGCCCCACCCGCTCGGCGCGAGCCGCCGCGTGGGCCGGGTCGTGGAGCGCGGGTATCGACTCGAAGTCGGGATCGGTGACGTAGTGGTGGCCGTCGTGGAAGGCGAGCTTCGTCGCCTCGACGAGGCGGTGAACGCGCTCGACCGATCCCGGCGGGTGGGCGCCGGCGTCGACTTCCGCGGCCACGTTCAGGGCCTCGAGGGCGATCTGGCCCTGGTTGGTCGGCCCGAGCTCGAAGACCTCGCAGCCGCCGTAGGTCGTCGAGAGCGGGTCCGGCCACTCGACCTTGAAGCCGGCGAGGTCCGCGACGGTCAGGACTCCGCCGGCGTCCTGGACTGCCGACGCAATCGTCTCGCCGACGCCGCCCTCGTAGACGACGTCCGCGCCCCCCTCCGAGACGCGGCGGAACGTCTCCGCGAGGCGCGGGAGGCTGACCGACTGCCCGGCGGACGGCGTCGCGTCACCGAACAGGAAGGTATCCCTCGCGTTCTGTCGGTCGAATCGCTCGTGGGCGTCGGTCCACTCGGCGGCGACGACCTCGGTCACGGGGAAGCCGTCGGCGGCGTAGCGGATCGCCGGCTGGAGCACTTCGGCGAGGGAGAGCCGCCCGTGCGCCTGGACGGTTGCCTCCCAGCCGCGGGCCGCGCCGGGGACGGTGACGGTGTGGGGACCGTGCTCGGGCATCGTTGCCGCGGCCGGGTCGCGGTCTCGCTCCGCGGCGACGGCCGACCGGACCCGGTCGCGGGTCGCCCGCTCGGGGGCCGGGCCACAGGCCCGCATTGCGCCGACCTCGCCATCGGCCGTCCGGAAGAGGGCGAAGGCGTCGCCGCCGATCCCGGTACTCATCGGCTCGACGACGTTCAACGCCGCCGCGGCGGCCACGGCGGCGTCGAAGGCGTTGCCGCCCCTCGCCAGTACGTCGCGGCCCGCGGCCGCCGCGAGCGGTTGACTCGTCGCGACCAGGCCCGAGGGCGCATAGACCGTCGAACGCCGGGACTCGAAGCGGTCGAGATCCGGATCCATGGACCCCGGTTTGCCGCCCCTGCCCAAGGGCGTGTCGACCGGGGAGGGCCGGGCCCTCGCATGTCAGCTGACGGGGGCCGGTCCC
>JAZKTI010000060.1:0-12019 GCA_036625635.1 Haloarculaceae archaeon | reverse complement strand
AGCGAACGAAGTGAGCGAGGATATCCCGAGCAGCGACCGCGAGCGAGGTGAGGGCGTTCTGGCTGATTGCGGTGACGGTACCAGCAATTCAAGAGAGCGAGGTGAGGGCGTTCTGGCTGTCTACGGTTGCCGTCACATCACCAGCACTCGAAGCTACTCCAGAGAGCGATCGGTCCGAATGTCGACGTCGCCACAACCCAACCGTCCCCGACGCTCCACGAACCAGGCCCCGCCCACGAACCAACCCACTCAGTCAGACCGAACGTGGGAGTGGAACAGGTTCTCAGGATCCCACTCCGCCTCGATGGCACGGAGTCGCTCGTAGTTCTCGCCGAAGGCCCCACGTCGGCGGGCATCCGTCTCGTCGGCGGTCAGGAAGTTCGTGGCGACCTCGCCCGTGGTGTGTGGCTCGAGGGCCTCGTGAACGGCTCGGACCCACTCGACGTGCTCGTCGTCGCCGCCTGGGTCCGACCATCGTGCCTCGACGAGGACGTGGTGGGCCGGCTCGCGGTGGGGATAGGCCATCGCATCGACGGCAGGGTCGAGTTCGGCGCCGCGCCGCGGGGAGACGAACACCGTCGCGCCCGCCGAGGGCGCACCCCGGGAGTGTTCGAATATCGCGTCGATGACCGCGTCGGAGATCTCGGGGACGTACTGACTGTTGAGGTCGGTCCGCATTCGACCCTGGCTGGTCCCGGCCCGCTGCCAGTCACGGTAGCGACGGCCGCGCAGGCTATCGAAGACCTGATCGCCCCGGTCCCGTAAGGGGGCGAACACCTCCCGGGCCGTCGACGGGGGAGCCGGGTAAAAGCCCAGGAGTATGGCGACGCGGGATCCCTGGATGGCGTCGGGATAGACGGAGGCATCCGGGAGGACCATGGCCCCGAACAGCAGGCTGACCTCCGCGGGGGCATCGGCCTGGAATTCGCGGTAGTAGCGAGCGACAGTGGCGAACTCGTCGAACGGGTACATCAGCGACCCGGCGAAGATCTCGGGGCCGACCGGGTGAAGGTCGAACTCGAAGTCGGTGACGACGCCGACGGTCCCACCACCCCCGCGAAGCGCCCAGAAGAGATCGGGGTGCCGATCGGTACTCGCGTGAACCATCCGACCATCGGCCGTCACGACGTCGACCGAGCGGAGGTTGTCGGGGGTCAGGCCGAGGGCGGGGCTGAGCCACCCCCCGCCGCCGCCGAGGGTCAGCCCCGGGACGCCGATGTTCGGGTCCTGTCCGCCGGGGACGGCGAGCCCGAAGGCCTGGGTCTCGGCGTCGACGTCGCCCCAGGTTGCCCCCGGCCCGACGTGGGCCGTCTGTGCGTCGGGGTCGACCCGCACCCAATCCATGGGTCCGCAGTCGAGCACGAGACCGTCCTCGACGATCGCCCGTCCGGAGACGTGGTGGCCGCCACCCTTCACCGAGAGAGAGAGGTCGCTTTTTCTTGCGACGTTCACACCGGCGAGCACGTCGGCGGCACCGCGGCAGCGAAGCACGGCCGCCGGTTCCCGGTCGATCCTGGCGTTCCAGACCGCGCGGGCCTCGTCGTAGCCGGCGTCACCGGGTTCGAGACGGTCGCCGCGGGCGTTCTCCGCGAGATCCTCGAGAGTCGAGACCCGACGCGGCCAGGCGTCCCGGGGAGGCCCGATGTGGTCCGCCCCGTGCCCGGGGGAGGGATCGTCGGACCGACCATGCTCGGCGGAGTCAGTCACGGCGCTGTCCAATCCCTCAGAACAGCCCCGAGATGTTGCCGTCGTCGTCGATGTCCATCCCCGCCGCGGCCGGTTCCGCCGGCAGGCCGGGCATCGTCAGGACGTCGCCCGTCAGGGCGACGAGGAACCCGGCTCCGGCCGAGGGGTAGATTTCGCGGACCTCGAGTTCCCAGCCCTCGGGAGCGCCCTTCAGGGAGGCGTCGTCACTCAGCGAGTGGAAGGTCTTCGAGAGACAGACCGGGAACTCGCCGAAGCCGAGGTCCTCCATGCGCTCGATGTCGTCGAGGGCGCCGCCGGTGTACTTCACGTCCTCGGCGCCGTAGACCTCGGTGGCGACGGTGTGGATCTTGTCCTGGATCGAGTCCTCGTCCGCGTAGAGGGGGGCGAAGTCGTCCTCGTCGCCGGTCTCGACGGCGTCGACGACGCGGTCGCCGAGGTCGAGGCCACCCTCGCTACCCTTCTCGAAGACCTCGGACTCGGCCGCCCTGACGTCGAGGTCGTTCCGGCAGTGGTCGAGGACCGTCTGGACCTCCTCGTCGGTGTCGTCCGGGAACCGGTTGACGGAGACGACTACCGGCGCGCCGAACTTCTGGAGGTTCCGGACGTGCTTGTCGAGGTTCTCGAAGCCGTTCTCGATGGCCTCGATGCCCGCCTCGTCGAGTTCGTCGAAGTCCGCGGGCCACATGTCCAGGCCGTGGTACTGAAGCGCCCGGACGGTGGCGACCAGCACCACCGCGTTCGGGGTCATGTCGCCCAGCCGGCAGACAATGTTCATGAACTTCTCCGCGCCGAGGTCCGAGCCGAAGCCCGCCTCGGTCACGACGTAGTCGCCCATCCCGAAGGCCGCCTTGTCGGCGATCAGCGAGTTGGTCCCGTGGGCGATGTTCGCGAAGGGGCCGCCGTGGACGAAGGCGGGGGTCCCCTCGATGGTCTGGACGACGTTGGGCTTCATCGCGTCCCTGAGCAGCATCGTCGCCGCCCCGGTCGCGTCGATGTCGTCGACCGTAACCGGATCGCCGTCCTCGTCGTAGGCCACGATGATCCGGGCAATCCGATCCTTCAGGTCACCGAGGTCCTCGGCCATGCACAGGACCGCCATCAGCTCCGAGGCAGCCGTCAGGAGGAAGTTCTCCTCCCGCGGGGTGCCGCCGGTCTTGCCGTCGAGGCCGATGACCATCGCCCGGAGCGCCCGGTCGTTCATGTCGATTGCCCGGGGCCACCGGACGTCGGTTACGTCCACGTGGAAGTCCTTGTCCTTGGTGAGCTTGGCGTCCAGCATCGCCGAGATGAGGTTGTGGGCCGAGGTCAGCGCGTGGAGGTCCCCCGTGAAGTGGAGGTTGATGTCCTCCATCGGGAGCACCTGCGAGCGCCCGCCGCCGGCGGCGCCACCCTTCACGCCGAAAACCGGCCCGAGGGACGGTTCGCGGATGGCGATCATGGCGTCCTCGCCCATGTGATTCAGCGTCTGCCCGAGGCCGACGGTCGTGACCGTCTTTCCCTCGCCCATCGGCGTGGGCGTCATCCCGGTGACCAGTACGAGGTTGCCGTCCTTGTCCGTGGCCTGCTCGCGCAGGCGGTCGATGGCATCGTGTTTGACCTTGGCCGTGTACTCGCCGTGGTACTGGAGGTCCTCGAGTCCGAGGCCCCAGGGCTCGACGAGCTCCCATATCGGCTCCATGTCCGTCGATTGTGCGATGTCGTAGTCCGTTGGAATCGGCTCGTGACTGACGTCTTCCGGTGTCATTGTCCGGTAGGAGTTGGTCACAAGGGCGTAATAAGGTTCTTGAACGTGTCAGAGGTGGTATTCGATGTGGTCCCGGGCGACGAGCCCCGGAGCCGTCCCACGTCGTGTGGATTGGGCAACCGGTAGAGTCCGGCGTCGGGAGCTCGCCACGTAGTGCCTGGGCGTGCACTCGGCTGTGCCCAGGTCGGCAGCTACCGTGTCGTGTCCTCCCCGCTCGTGCTTGGTCGTCCCCGCTCGTGCTTGGTCGTCCCCGCTCGTGCTTGGTCGTCCCCGCTCGTGCTTGGTCGTCCCCGCTGTAACGTGGGACGCGCTCACGGGCTGGGAAGCGCCGATCCGAGGCCAGCGCCGGCCTACTGCCCACGGACGTAGTCCACGATCGCCTCGGGCGCGGCGTCGATGCCGCCGCCCTGGGCGAGCGTCGGCCCGCCCCCGCCACCCCCGCCGAACGCGTCGGTCACGTCATCGACGATCGCGCTCGCGTCCGTCTCGCCGTCGGTTCCCACGACGACGAACGTCGAGCCGTCGCGGCCCGCAAGCACCACGACGTCGGCACTCGCGCCGACCCCGTCACCGAGGGTGTCGGCAGCGGTGTTCGGCCCCACGGCCTCGACCGAGCCGACGAGCCACGCCCGGCCGTCGACGGTCACGGTGTCCGAGGCGAGGGCCGACAGGCGGGCCTCGAGCAGTCGCTCGCCCATGTCCTCGACCCGGTCCTCGAGCGCGCGGTGCTCCGAGGCGAGCCCCTCGACGCGCCCGGGGAGGTCCGCGACGCTCGTGTCCAACCTCGCCGCGGCCCGGGAGGCCTGCCGGCGCTCCTCGACCCAGTGGTCGATGGCCCGCTCCCCGACGGCGTATTCAACCCGGACGAGGTCCGCGCCCGGGTTCGACACCTCGAGGACCTGGATCGGGCCGATCTCGACCGTGTTTCGGACGTGCGTGCCGCCACAGGCCGAGATGTCCCAGCCGTCGACGTCGACGATGCGGACGGTCTCGGTCTCGCCACTCTCGGATCCCGCGTGGTCACTCTGCCCCTCGTCGTCGCCCTCGAGTCCCCCGTCGGTACTCTGTCCCAGGTCGGTCCCTTCGTCCCCGCCGTCGCCACCCTGGGCATCCAGGTTGAACACGATCTCCTCGTCGGCTCGCGCCTCGGCCGCGTCCATCTCGTACCAGTCGATTTCCCGGCTCTCCCAGACCACCTCGTTGGCCATGCGCTGGAGCGCGAGCGGGTCCACCGAGGCTCCCTCGTCGCCGGTCTCGACGTCCAGGCGGACGGTCTCGTCGCCGATGCCGAAGCCGCCGTAGCCGTGGTCCTCGAAGAGTCGGCGGCCGGCCCCGTAGACCACGTGGCTGGCCGTGTGGGCCCGCATGGCGTAGGTCCGGAAGGCCTCGTCCACGCGCCCCACGACGGTCTCGCCGACCTCGACGGTCGGTTCCGCCTCGAGGACGTGGACGGTCGCGCCGTCGCGCGTCTGCACGTCGACGATCGCTATCCCGCCAAGGGTGCCCCGGTCGGGGGGCTGGCCGCCGCCCTCCGCGTAGAAGTACGTCCGATCCAGCGCGACCTCCCTGCCGTCGACTGCCTCGACCGTCGCCTCGAAGCCGGTGGTGTAGGGCTCGTCGGCGGCGCGGTTGTCTCCGTCGGGTTCGGCCATTGGCGGGGGTAGCGACCCGGTCCGGTTAAGTTCCGCGACCCTGCCGTCGGGCCAGCCAGTCCGGTGAAGGGTCGGCGGAGCCGGGACCGAAGCCTGGACCGCGGGGCCGTGACCGCGGAGCCAGGACCGCGGAGCCGGGACCGCGGGGCCGGGAGCCGATACGGCGCGCGCGACAACGCGGCCATCCGACCGACGGTATATTCAATAGGGCCCGACCGCCGCAGTGAGACATGGAGTTTCACGAGGCGGCCGCCGCGCTCCAGGCCCTCCGGCGCCACCGACCGAAACTCGGCGTCGGGACGACGCGGCGGATGCTCTCGGCCCTCGGGAACCCCGAGGAGGGGGTCGAGTTCGTCCAGATCGCGGGCACGAACGGCAAGGGGAGCACGGCCCGCATGCTCGAGAGCGTCCTGCGGGAGGGGGGCCTCGAGGTCGGGCTGTTCACCTCGCCCGCACTGGTCGACGTCCGCGAGCAGATCCGGGTCGACGGTCGACAGATCACGAAGGCCGACCTCGCGACCCTCGTCGAGGACATCCATCCCTGCCTCGAGGAGCTGCGGGCCGAGGACGACGCCCCAACCCACTTCGAGGTGCTGACCGCCCTCGCCATCACCCACTTCGGCCGCGAGGACGTCGACGTGGCCATCCTGGAGGTCGGCATCGGCGGCCGCTACGACGCGACGAGCGCGATCGAAGCCGCGGCGAGCGCCGTCACGAGCGTGAGCCTGGAGCACACGGACCTCCTCGGCGAGACCGTCGAGGAGATCGCCCGCGACAAGGCACAGGTCGCAGCCCGCGACGCGCCGCTGGTGACCGGGGCGACGGGGGATGCCCTGGCGGCCATCCGCGAGGAGACGCCGACGCTGACAGTGGGGCCACACGACACCGCCGACGTCCGGGCCCTGGAGACGGGGATGCGCTCGCGGGTCGAGAGTGACCTCTGCCTGGCTGCGGGGGACTGGCGCGTGGAGACGGCCCTCTCGCTCCTCGGCCAGCACCAGGCCGAAAACGCCGGCGTCGCCGCGGCCCTGGCGCGACAGGTCGCCGACGTCGATCGCGAGACCCTGGCGAGAGGGCTCCGGAAGACCACCTGGCCGGGGCGGTTCGACATCCTCGGCAGCGACCCGATGGTCGTCCTCGACGGCGCCCACAACCCCGCTGCCGCCCGGACGCTCTCGAACCTGATCGACCGGTACGACTACGAGAACCTCCACCTGGTCTTCGGCGCGATGGCCGACAAGGACCACGACGGGATGCTTGCCGAACTCCCCGCACCGGACACTGCCATCCTCACACAGCCCGCGACCGAGCGCGCGGCGGCGACGGCCGACCTCGCCACGGCCGTCGAGGACCGGTTCGCAGCCCTCGAACACTCCGGCGAAGCTCAGGAGGAGTCCCTCGCAGCCCACGACCACTCCGGCGCCAGTATCGACCGGGTCGCATCGGTCGCGGAGGCGACCGAGCGCGCCATCGCGGCGGCAGACGAGCGGGACTTCGTCGTCGTGACCGGCTCCCTATACACCGTGGCCGAGGCGCGGGACCGGTGGACGCGGCCGCCCGTGCCGAAAGACGGCGGCCGCCGCCTCGCCGAACGAGCGGTCTTCTCCGAGGCGAGGTTCCCCGACGGGTCGCTCGAGGACGTGGAGGGCCGCGTCTTCAGCGTCCTGCTCCGGGAGAGACAGGCCGAGCGTGTCGCCCAACGCTTCGACGTGGTCGGCGGACGGTGCCTCCGGTCGGAGCGGGGCGCGCCCGGCGACTACGTCGCGACCGTCCTCCAGGGGACCGTCGGCCAGCTCCGGGGCCTCGTGAGCGCGCTCGAATCCGACGGGCTGGGCCTGGCCCGGCTCGGGCGCCAGCTGGACCGGCTCCTCGGCGGAGTCACCGCTGGCCCGACACCAGCGGCCCAATCTGGCCAATCGAGCCAAGCAGGCCAATCGGCCCAATCGAGCCAATCGAGCCGCTTCGAGACCGACGGCACGACCCTGATGGGGATCCTCAACGTGACGCCGGACAGCTTCCACGACGGGGGCGCGTACCGCAACCACGGTGACGCCGTCGAGCACGCCCGGGAGATGGTCGCCGCGGGCGCTGATATCATCGATGTCGGCGGTGAGAGCACCCGCCCGGGCGCGGCTCCGGTCCCCGCGAGTGAGGAAATCGACCGGGTCCTGCCGGTGATCGAGGCCCTCGCCTCCCTCGAGGTTCCCATCTCGATCGACACCCGGAAGGCGGCGGTCGCCGAGGCGGCCCTCGCGGCCGGCGCCGAGGTGGTAAACGACGTCTCGGGGCTGGGCGACCCGGAGATGCGGGTCGTCGTCGCCGACCACGACGCCACCCTCGTGCTGATGCACAGCCTCTCGGCGCCCGTCGATCCCGACCGGATCGGGCCGTACGACGACGTCGTCGACGACGTCCGGGCCGAACTGAACGAACTGATCCTCCACGCCGAGCGGGCCGGCGTCGACCGCGAGCGGATCGTGGTCGACCCGGGGTGCGGGTTCGGGAAGCGCCCCGCGGATTCCTTCGAACTCGTCGACCGCATCGGGGAGTTTCACGCGCTGGGGTGTCCGGTGCTGGTCGGCCACTCACGGAAGTCGATGTACGACAGCGTCGTTCGTGGCCCGGGCGAGCGGCTACCGCCGACGCTTGCGGTGACGGCCATGGCCGCCGAACGTGGAGCGGACGTGGTCCGCGTCCACGACGTGGCCGAGACTGCCTCGGTCCTCCGGACGGTCGAGACGACTCGTGGCGACTGAGGCTGACGCAGGACCCGACGACCGAGGGACTGAGAGCGGCGCACCCACGTCACTCGTCCACGCAGTTCAAAGCTGAACATCCCCCACTAACCCGATCTTTGCTACACAAACTCGTGGTATAGACCACCAGTACTGAGGTATTTCCGGCTCAACAGTGGGTTAGGCAAAATTCTTAAGAAACCCCATCGCCCACCTCTAGATGCATGGAAGGTACGAAGCAAGAGACCTCGCAGCGCGACACCGAACCGTCCGACCCCGTGAACTACATGCCCGGCATGCCGACGCTGTCCGACCGGCCCGACGTGCTCGAGCGCGTCGTCACGACGCTGTTCCGCCGCCGTGGTACCCCGCCCGCCGTCCGGATCCGCCAGAACTGATCCGCGGCGCGGCGATTACAGGAACCGAGAGCGCTTTTTTGATCGACCGACGGAGTTCGCGTGACACCCGTGTCGAACCCGCGTGAGGAGTCACAGCCGTGTCGAACCCGCGTGCGGAGTCACAGCCGTGTCGAACCCGCGTGCGGAGTCACAGCCGTGTCGAACCCGCGGGGAAGATGACTTGATTGCAGGCGACCGCCAGCTTGCCCGACGGGGAGCTACCGTCCACCCGATATCCCCGGTCCGCCGGGCCGACCGGGCAGTTTAGAGTTAGTCATATCGAGGACACGAACGGCAACAAACCAGCTCTTGGGCGGGTACCGTCCGGCTCTAGGGCAATTCCACATGTGTCAGTAGTGATGATAGTCGCAAACTATATCCTATCCGCCGACGTACAAACGGCTGGAGGGTTGACGAATGTACGAGACTATTCTCGTTCCGACAGACGGCGGTAGCACGGCGGAGAAAGGCGAAGCCCACGCCATCGAGCTGGCCGCTTCGCTCGGCGCGACGATCCACGCGCTCTACGTCATCGAGAAGGGTGGGAACCCGTGGATGTCCGAATCCATGGAGGACCAGCAGGAGCGCGCGCGGTCCTACGGCCAGGAGATCCTCGACGACTTCGCCGACCACGCCGCCGAGTCCGGCGTCGACGTCGAGTCGGGGTTCAAGGTCGGGCCGGATGTCTACGAGGAGATCAACGAGTACGTCGCGGAGGAGGGGATGGACGCCATCGTCATGGGAACGGGCTACCGCGGGAAGTTCGGCGGCTTCCTGGGTAGCACCGCCGAGAACGTGGTGCGGACGGCCGACGTGCCGGTCACCGTGATCCGGAGCAGGAGCAACGACTGAGGCCCCGGACCGACGACATTTTTGTGCAAGGGGCGGGCAGCCAGTCCAGAGCGGGCACCACGACCACGAGCGAAGAGTGCAGGAGACTGGTGGCTTCCCGGCGGACGGCGACGGTCGATCGGACACACACCCCCCGGCGCGAACCTGTTAGGCCACTGTCTACGTCCTCGTCTCGCGGAAGTACAGCACGAGACTCGCGCTCAGGAAACTCAATCCGGCCGCCGTGTAGTCCTCGGCGGCCATCTCGATGACGGCAAAGCCGATCATCACGACGGCAGCGATCGCCATTAACGTTGGTAGCGATGGTCGCATCGGTTCTCGGTCTCTGGCCGGGGTTGCGGCCGCGACGGTAATAGTGTGTCGCCACCACCGTCCGGTTGTTATTCCGCCGACTCCCGACGTCACTGAGGGCCCGCCGCTCCCATCCCGACGGCATTCCCTCGGAAGCCGAGAGACGCCGTGGGGTACCTCCGTGTCCGGGACACTGGACACTGGCACTCCAGCCAGTCCTCGACCGCGGTGACTGGCGGGACGTCGGTAGATCATTTCCCCCCCCCGAGGCGGTGGATCCCGTCTCGCGCTCTCAGGAGTAGAAGTGCTTGAACTCCCAGTGGTACCGACACGAGTTGCAGGTTGCCCACTCGGGGATCGAGAATCGCTCTGGGTGTCGCTGGCCGTGTTGCATCCGCGATTTGCAGACGGGACAGATCATGTGGAGGAGTTCCAGATCTGGAAACTCCTCGTACGACCGGTCCTCGATACACCGGGGACAGTCGATCCGGTCCCTGGAATGGTGCTGGAGGATCTGGCTCTCGCAACGCGGGCACCTGACCGCCGCCGGGGGCCGCTTGCCCCAGCCGGTGTCGCCGTCGTGGGTCGTCGTTGCCGTCTCCGAGGCCGAAAGGCGGAACTTGTTCGGGCCCTCGCCCTTGCGAAGGGGTTTGAGCAACTGCTCTACGACCGTCACGAGCGTCCCGTAGAGGAATCGATCGACCCGAGGCACTGTACCTACTGTCCGGGCTGGATCGACAAAAGGGAATCGCCGGTGCCCACGCGACCCTCCAGACCGACCACCCGAGGGCGGGACGGGTACTTGACCGGTGCGAGGGTTTTTCCGCCGCCCCTCGTATCGGTTACCAATGGGACTCACTACCTGGCCACGACTCGGAGCCCTGGGATTCGTACTCGTGGCCGCTACCGGCGAGGTTGCCGCGCAATCGGTCGCTCCGTCGGCCGTCCGAGATCTCCCCGGCTCTGTGCGGGCCGCGGTCGCCTTCGGTCTCGTCGTCGTGGTCGGCGCCGGGATACTCTTGCGCCACACGCCCTTCGTGGACCGGGCGATCACCACATCGATGGAGCGGCCCCTCACCTCGTTTCTCTACGGGGTCGTCGCCTTCGGCCTGGTCGGCTTCATCGGTATCTTCCTGGTCGCCCAGGGCGCCCAGCTCGGAATCGCGGCCCCGACCATCACGACTGTTGGCTTCGGGATTGCGGGGGCCGTGATGGTCGTCCTGGGAAGCCTGGGGTACCTCGTGGTGGGCGCGAAGATTACCGACCTCACGGGGGAACGCCGCCCCTGGAACGGGGTCGTCTTCGGGGCTGCCATCGGCGCGGTCGTGTGGCTCGTCCTGCCGGTGGTCGTCGCCGTCGCCGTCTGGGTCCTCGGGGCCGCCGTGGGCGTCGGTGGCCCGATGCGGGAGTGGCTGCACGCGGATCGGTCGATGGCGTCTGATGGGCCCGTGTAACCGGCGAATCAGTCGGCGCGTGCCAAAGCCTATCTCCCTCCGGGACCTACGTCAGTGTGTGTTCCCGCCCGTGCGTTCACTCACACTACCGCCCGTGCTTCCACTCGCGCTTCCGTCCGGCTTCATGGAGAGTCTGGGCGACGTCGTGGTGATGGCAGGGACGCTCGTCCTTGCGTTGATGCTCGTTGCCCTGGGGGGGTACGCCTACAAACAACTCCGGGGTGACGGGGTCGAGTGGCCCGACGAGGACGAGGACGCCGACGACGACGAACTCCAGCGCGGAAGCGGCGAGGACGAGTGGGACTACTACTGAGGCGCCTCGCAATCACTCACCAGCGCGCCGCTGCAATCAAACCCACCCGGTCACCGACCCTGTGCCCTCGAGCCGCGCAGTCTACCGACCGGTCCTCCCCCCTCCCCCACTGACATTGGCGGGTAGCCAGGGTCCGAGCGCCGGTCACGACCGTTTTTGTGACCGGGGCCACATCCTCCGGGTATGGACCTCGGCCGGCAGCGGGAGCTTCTCCCCCACTATGTCGGGATTCTGGTGTCGATCGTCCTCGTCCTCGTTGCGATTCGGGGGAGCTTGGGGGACGTCGGCGTCCCGGGCAACCTCGCCGGGGTCGTCGCCGTCGTCCTCGTGTATCCGACTGTCGTCCGAGTCCTGGGCGTCGCACCGAGTTCCTGGGAGCACTGACTCGCCGACCCGAAACGTATCCAAGAGCCCGGGCTGGACGCGTCTGGTGGCTGTCGCGAGAACGGAAAGAGAAGAGTTGTCGTTGCGCGACCGGACGTCAGTCGCCCTGCGAAACGTCGCCTTCGCTGACGTCTGTGACGACCGCGTCACCCGAGGTGGCGACGTCGACGTCTCTTTCCTCGCTGAGATCCTGTACGGTCTCTGCGAACTCCCGTGACTCGAGGATTTCGTACTCCTCCCGCAGTCCCAGGTAGACCGTGTAGATCATCAGCGTGAGGATGATCGCGAAGGGGAAGCCCGTCGCGATGGCCGCAGTCTGCAGGGCGCCCAGGCCGCCACCGTACAGCAGGATGGCGGCGACGGCACCCTCGGTGATCGCCCAGAAGATCCGCTGGACCCTCGGGACGTCGTGCTTGCCGCCCGAGGTCAGGTGATCGATGACCAGCGACCCCGAGTCCGACGAGGTCACGAAGAACGTGATGACCAGCA
>JAZKTI010000059.1:0-12065 GCA_036625635.1 Haloarculaceae archaeon | reverse complement strand
AGATGCCGACGCCCGCCAGTCACCTGGAACGCCGCGGAGGGCGCGGTCGAGCACGGTCGCGAACCGCCGCCCGTTGATCGGGTCGCGGGCGTACTCGCGACACGAACCGCGGCGCTCGATGGTCGCCCCGACGGGGCGGCCCGATGCCGTCTCGGCGTCGACCGCCTCGAGTGGCACGCGCTCCCCGTCGCCGGGTGGCGCTCGGCCGAGGGCCTTGGCGTCGGCAGCCCTGACCGTCGCCCGCCAGTCGGCGGCGGCCGCGCCGTCCGCGAGGGTTCCCTGCCGCCAGGCGTCGGGCACCAGCGGGTAGTCGACCTGCTCCGGGGAGAGCGGTTCAGTGGCCGGATCGAGCGGCGGCACACCGGTACTGCCCCCGCGGTTCGCCCCGTCGTCGGCGACGGGCCTGCCACTGCCGATCGGGACGAGTTCGAGCGGGGCCTCCTCGTCGGGATCGAGCCCCAGCAGGTCGACGATGGGGCCGTCGGCGAACGCGCCGACCACCCCCGCGCGGAAGCCGAGGCCGTGGACCGTCGCGAGCAGGTTCGCGAGGATCGTTCCGGAGTCCCAGAACGCGTGACGGAAGGTGCGGGCCCGGTACTTCCAGGCGTTGCGCCACCAGGTCGACGTGAGGACCACCGTGGCCGGTGCCTGGTCGACACCGGTTCCCCCTCCGGTCGTCGCGGCCAGGACGCCCCGGTAGTCGCCCTCGCGAAGCACGTCGAACCGGTCCTCGTGTGGATCGAAGTGGTAGACGCCCGGACCGGCTGGCCCGCAGTCGCCGGTGACGAGGTAGCAGTCGACGTGATAGAGCTTGCCCGTGCAGGCGGCCGCCCGGAAGGGGACGTCTTGGCCCTGCCGCCGGAGGGTCTTCGTGATCCCGGTCGCGTAGTGACAGAGCGCGTGGAGCGGTGGGTCGGTCCGGTCACCGCCGGGCCGATCTTCGCCTCCGGCGGGATCCCCGCCCCTCGGCGTCGGTTCCCGATTGGCGATGCCTTCGAGTGCAGGGGTGCCAGGACCCTCGAGTGGGTCGGCTGGCGCGACAGTCTCGAGGTCGCGGTACACCTTGTACGGCCGCGGCTTCGTTCGGGGATTCAGCCGGTGACTGCTGGCCCGAACGCTCTCGGGGGAGTGTTTCGTTTCCTCGTGGAACTGGCGGGCGTCGACCATGGGTTCCGGGAGGGTCCCCGCGGGGAAAGCCGTTGGCCCGCCGCTCGTCGCCGCTCGCTCCGGTGGCGGGGAGCGAAGGCAAGGGAGGGGTGACCACAACCCGGGCAGGCCGCCCCCGTGAGACCACCGCAAGGCGTTTTCACCAGGCAGACGAAGCCCTCGGTATGGCCTCGCGCGAACCAGGTGGCGCCCTCGACCGGGTCACGATCTACCGCGCCCCGTCGACCGTCGCCGACGCAGCGCTGCTCGCGGACTGGCTCCGGGACCGGCTCGATCCCGCCATCGAGGTCGCCGTCCGGGAGCGGTTCCTCGACCGCTTCCACGACGACGACCTGGCCGGAGACCTCGCTCGAACACGCGTACTCGACCCCTACGACCGCGAGACGGGGAACGCGATGCTGGGGATCGTCCGGTACGAGGAACAAGCCCTCGCGAACCCCGACCGGGCCGGCGGCGTCATATACGACGGCCTGGCGGTCCAGTCGCTCCTCGGCGTGCGCCTCCCCGACGACGAGGTCGGCCTCGACCACCTCCACGTCCCCCTGCTCGACAGGGTGGTGGGGACATGGGGTGCCCACGACGGCCGCTGGCACAAGCGGGTGAACGTCCTCGGCCAGCCCGCCCTCGTCTCGGTTCCGGGCCTCTACGAGGCACCCGCGAAGCCCGAGCAGTACTACAAAGCCCAGCAGAAACACGCCCTGCTCTCGGGCGACGCGCCGCCACGGGAGGTCCTCGAGAACGAGGTCGACGGCGAGTTCCTCGTCGCCGACGACCCCCGGACGACCGAGGCCCTGCAGGGCTACGTGCTGCAGGCGGTCCACTACGTGGCCACGGGCGACGGGTTCTGTGCGGACCCGCAGTGCCGGCTCTCGAACCCCCACCGCCAGCCCGGGGTCGTCGAGGCGCAGTTGCGCGAACCGCCGTTCTGCGAGGCCCACGCTGCCCTGTACGGTCCCTGAAACACCCCTGGACACGCAGGCTCTACTCGTTCTACTCGATGGTGGCCCGGACCGTCGCACCCCCGGGGTTGACGCGGGTGATCCGCGGCTCGTACCCCGCGTCGGACAGGCCGGTTCCGAAGGCAAACACGGTCTCGCCGAGCATCGCCATCGAGGCCGACCCGCCGGCCTCGGCCACGTCGTCGACGATCGCCTTCACGTCCTCGGTCAGCAGACCGGCCTCCCGGGCGAAGGTCCGCGCCGCTCGCATGAAGCGGTCCCGGGTGGGCTCACTGACCACCTCGGAGAGCGCGCGCGTCCCCGCCTCCGTGAGCGCCTCGGTGTCCCCACCGATGACCACCTCGGTCTGGAGTTCGTCGAGGGCGAGGTACTCGACGCGTCCGCGGGTTGGAATCCCGTCCATGACGTTGACCTGGGGCCCGCCGGGTTCGAGGCGGATCGGGACGCCGCCGCGGGCCTGGGCGACCACGTCGCCGAGCCCGGTCCCGGCCTCGACCTCCGCGCCGTGGGCGATAGTGACGAGTTCGTTCTCCGAGAGCCGGCGGTCGAAGGCCTCATTGACCGCCAGGGCGGTCCCCAGCGCCAGCGCGGCCGAGACCCCAAAGCCCGACCCCAGGGGAAGGACCGTCTCGGCCTCGACCCGGGCGGGGGCCTCGAGGGTCCGGAGGACCCGCTCGACGGCCTCGATTCCGACCGGGTCGCCGTCGAGGACGACCGCCGGTTCCTCCGCGTGTTCGACGGTCACGGACACGCCGTCGGAGAGACAGACGCCCGCGCCCCGGGACCCCGCCTTCGTTGGGTCGGGGTCCCTGTCGGTGGTGAAAATGCCCGTCACGTGGCCCGGGACGAAGGCCCGCGCGGTGTCGACCATGAACCCACTACCAGGGCGGACCGGCTTACCGGTTTGGTTCGTGTCGGCCGGTGGGCCCGGATCGCCCCGCGCCCGATTTCTCGTGTCGAAGACACCGGTGATCCTCGCACACCGAACCGGCGTTCGAACCGGCTCGTCGAGCACCCACGCTTAAGTCAAACGTCGTTATACCAGGTAAACGTGCCAACTGTCAGCGTCCGCCTCTCGGAGGAGGAGTTGTCCGACCTGGACGACGCCGCCGACCTGCTCGGCCAGGATCGAAGTACTACCATCAGGAAGGCCCTCGAGGAGGGCCTGGGCGAACTGCGCGTGCGCCACGCCGTCGAGCGCTACCAGAGCGGCGACGTGTCCATCAACGAGGCCGCCGGCCTCGCGGGCCTCTCCGTCGCGGCGTGGCTGGAGGTGGCCAACGAGCGGAACCTCACCACCCAGTTGACCGCCGGGGACCTGCAGTTCGACGTCGACCACGCCACCGACCTATGAGGGGGGAGGACCGATGACCGTCTACGTCGACGTCACGCCCCTGTACGACCTCGGGATGGTCGGCGAGATGGAACTCGTGGGAACGCTCGACGGCCATCTGGTCGTTCCCGACGACGTCCGCGAGGAGCTCACCGTCGAACCCGCGGCGACGAACCTCGACCGCCTGTTCGAGGACGGCACGGTCGGTCCGGGACCGGACCTCGACGGGTATCGGGCCGATGCGCGGGCCGTGCTCGGCGACGAGGCGCCCGCGGTCGACGTCACGCTGATCGCCGGGATTCTCTCCGCCATCGACCGCGACGGGGAGAAGACCGTGGGCCTCGTGTCGGACGACCGCCGCCTCCGCCGCGTGGCCGCTGGCCTCGGGGCCACTGTCGCCGGCACGTTCGGCGTGGTCACCCAGGCCGCCCTCGGGGACAAGTACTTCTCGACGGACCAGGCAAAGCGGGTGATCCGCCGGACGGACAACCACGGCGTCGTCACGACCGGTCCCCTCCGCGAGCAGGCCATCGGCGACGTCGGCGGCGCCGGATAAGTCCTCCCGGGATCGAGGGGAGGAGCAGTCGCACCAGCCTGGTCTGGACGTTCGAGCGCAGGCGCATCCGGCGGGACTGAACCTCCCGAAGCACTCGTGGCCCGGTTGCTGGCGGTGCCCCGTCGGCCGCGACCGGCCCGAACGGTCTCGGCCCGCTCGCATGGGTAGCGGAGACCGCGACCGCACCCACCCAGAACGCCCTCGGCCCGCTCTCTGCTGTTGCATCCGATCCCTCCGCAAACGGCCAGAACGCCCTCGGCCCGCTCTCTGCTGTTGCATCCGATCCCTCCGCAAACGGCCAGAACGCCCTCGGCCCGCTCTCACGGCTCACATCGTTCGCCGCTCGAGAGTACCGAGGACTCGCTTCGCTCCTTCCTCTCGCCGGCTCCCAGAGACTTCGTCCTACGGGCTCAGTCTCTGGCGATCTCGCGGGAACAACACCGCTTCCCGGATGTTGTCCAGCTCGAGCATCGTCATCACCAGCCGCTCGGCACCGAGCCCCCAGCCGGCGTGCGGGGGCATCCCGTAGCGGAACATCTCCGTGTAGTAGTCGAAGGCCTCGGGGTCGAGGCCCTGCTGCTCGAAGCCCTCGATGAGGCGACCGTGCCGGTGTTCGCGCTGGCCCCCCGAGACCAGCTCCAGACGGGGGTGCATCATGTCGAAGCCAGTCGACAGCTCAGGGTCCTCGTCCACGTCCTTGATGTAGAAGGGCTTGACCTCGCTGGGCCAGTGGGTGACGAAGTAGTGGCTCCCGACGTCCTCGCCCAGCGCGCGCTCGGCCTCCGTCGAGAGATCGTCGCCCCAGACGAGTTGCTCGTCGAGGGCACCGGTGGCGTTCACGCGCTCGATGGCCTCCTCGTAGGTGAGGCGGGGGAAGGACTCCTCGGGAACCCCGAAGGTTCCGGCGAGGTCCAGGGCCTCGAGCTGGGACTGGCAGTTCTCGGCGACGCCCTCGTAGGCAGCTCTCACGACGACCTCGCAGGCGTCCATCGCGTCGGAATCGTCGAAGAAGGCCGACTCGAAGTCGATGGACGTGGCCTCGTTGAGGTGGCGCGGGGTGTTGTGCTCCTCCGCACGGAAGATCGGCCCGATCTCGAAGACGCGCTCGAGGCCGGAGCCGACCACGAGCTGTTTGAACAGCTGCGGGCTCTGGTTCATGAAGGCCTCGCGGCCGAAGTATGTGATCGGAAACAGCTCCGTCCCGCCCTCGGTGCCGGTGGCGACGATCTTCGAGGTGTTGATCTCCGTCGATCCGAGCGAGCGGAAGGCTTCGCGGACCGCTCGCAGGACTTCGGCGCGGATCTCGAAAACGGCCTTGACGTCCGGCTGGCGGAGGTCGAGCGTCCGGTTATCCAGTCGCGTCGAGAGGTCGGCCTCGACCTTGCCGGAGGGGTCCAGCGGAAGCTCCGGGTCGGCCTCGGCCACGACCTCGAGGGTCTCGGGGACGAGCTCGACCCCCGTCGGAGCGCGGTCCTCCGACTCGACGGCCCCGGTCACGGCGACGACGCTCTCGCGGTGCACGTCGACTCCGGTCTCGACGAGGTCCGCGTCCATCTCGTCCTTCTCGAATTTTACCTGGATCCTGCCGGTCGCGTCCCGGAGAATGAGGAAGGCGATGCCCCCCAGATCGCGGACCTCGTGGACCCAGCCGGCGACGGTGACGACGTCTCCCGGGTGGGCGTCGGCGGTGTAGGTGCGGTCGTCCATGCCCGGTAATTTCCCCGGCCCGGACTTAAGCGCAGTTGTTTGGGTTACTTTACCCCCGCCTCGACCAGGGCCCCGTGCCCCCGCCGGAGCCGTTCGGAGACCGCAAGGCTCGCCCTGTCGACCTCATCGCCGAAGTCGGCCATGCTCGCCTGCGGGTGGACGTCGAAGTACCCAATCTCGTGAGCGACCGTCAGGGCCTCCCACTGTTCTGGGGTCAGCCCGTGGCCCGGCGGCTCGCTGACGGGGTCGCTGTAGATCCGTCGGAGGTCGAACGCGACGTCGTAATTTGCACACGGGTCCCTGCACTGCCCGAGTGTCTCCCCCTCTGGGAACCGTATCCGGATCTGCCACCACCCGTCGGACCAGGTTGCCCCGAGCCCTTCGCCCCCGAGGCCGATCCACATTCCGCAACTGACCGACTCTGCCGCCGAGGTGAGTTGGATGCGGTAGCGGATGTGGCCGCCCATTCGCGTGTACCGGTCGACGTCGCCAAGAATCTCGTCGGTGGCCATCGCCTCCTCCAAGGCCTCGACACCCGGAACCGACGCCCACATGAATAGGTAGGACCCGTCCGGGTCCGTCCCGGCCTGCTGGAGGATCTCGAGTTCGACTTCCGGCTCCGCCTCGAGGGCGTTGGAGAGAGCCGTGCTCGAGTTCTGGCCATCGAACTCCGCGATACTGCTCAGAGCACACAGTTCGCTGTCATCCCAACCAAAGGAAGGGGGGTGGTTTCGGGACCCGAAAACGAGACGACCAACCTGGGTGGCCGGTCGACCGAGGCGGCAGTCGAACGAACGAGCTGACACCGACGCGACGGCAGCGGGCTATCCCGGCAGTTCGGTCTGCCACTCCCGGACCTGGCTCGCCGAAACGCCCTGGACGGCCGTCGCCACCTCGTCGGCGTCCGCGGTCGCGAGATCCGTCAGTTCCTCGATGCCGGCGTCGGCGAGCTTCTCGGCAGTTGCCTGGCCGACGCCGTCGAGATCCTCGAGGTCGTCGAGGGCCTGCTCGGCGCGGTACTCCTGGTAGTTGCAGATGGGACACCCCAGCTCCCAGGGCTCCTCGCCGTCGTGGACGACGAGTTCGGGGAGGTCGTGCTCGTCGCAGTATTCGTCGGTCACCTCGATGTCGCCCCGGCGGGGCAGCGGGAGGGAGTACTCGCAGTCTGGGTAGCGATTACACCCGACCAGCCGCGAGCCAGAGCGCAACTGCTTGATCGCGAGGTCGCCGCCGTGGCTCGGGCCACACTCGGGGCAGGGGCCGATGATCCGGTCCTCGGCCTCGTCGGCCTCGTCTGCCTTGCAGCGGGGGCAGCCGTGGACGAAGGTGTCCCGACCGGCGAGCATCTTGACGTGGTGGGTGTCGTGCTCCTCGCAGGTATCCTCGAGGACGAGCGGTTCGCCGGAACTGGGTAGCGGGAGGGTGTACCGGCACTCGGGGAAGCCGTCACAGCCCACGAAGTACGATCCCGCGCGGCTCTTCCGGACGAGGAGGTCATCGCCGCACTCTGGGCAGGGGCCGAGTCTGCGGTCGGCCTTCAGGGACTCCTGGAGGTGGTCCCCGATCGCGTCCCGTGACTCCCGGAGTTCCTCGAAGACCTGCTCGAGCATCTCCCGCGATTCCTCGGTGACCTCATCGAGAGTGATCTCGCCGTCGGCGATGGCGGCCATGTCGGCTTCGAGCTGGGCGGTCATCTCGTCACTCACGACGTGGTCGGCGAACTCCTCTGCGGCCTCGACGACGGCTTCGGCGAGGGCCGTCGGCCGGGGCGGGTCGTCCTCGACGTAGCCCCGGTCGTAGAGCTTCTCGACGATGCCGTGTCGGGTCGCTTTCGTGCCGATCCCGAGATCCTCCATCCGCTGGATCAGCCGGGACTGCCCGTATCGCCGCGGTGGCTGGGTCTGCTTCGCCAGCAGTTCGACGTCGTCGACCGAGAGCGTCTCGCCCTCCCCGACGTCGGGGACGATGGTCTCGCTCGCGCTCGAGTAGGGGTAGACCTCGTGGTAACCCGCCTCGACCAGGCGCTTGCCGTTGGCCTTCAGGTCACAGCCGTTGGCGTCGGCGACGACGCGGAGGTGCTCCCAGGTGGCCGGCTCGGCCACGGTGGCGAGGAAGCGCCGGACGATCAGTTCGTAGATCTCCCACTCGTCGCCGCCGAGTTCCCCGCGGTCGGGGAGTTCGCCGGTCGGGTGGATCGGCGGGTGGTCGGTGGTCTCCTCCTCCCCCCGCGTCGGTTCGACGACGTCCTGGGTCAGCAGGCGCGCAGCGTCCTCGCTGAACTCCCGACTGCCTACGAAGGCATCGAGGAGTTCCGCCGGGTCCAGGTCGTCGGGGTAGACCGTGTTGTCCGTCCGCGGGTAGGTGACGTACCCGGCCGTGTAGAGGGCCTCGGCCACCGACATCGCGCGCTGGGCCCCATACCCCAGGGAACTCGCCGCGGCGATGAAGGCGGTCGTGTTGAACGGGTCGGGCGGGGCGTCCGTCCGCATCCGCCGCCGGACTTCCGTCACCGTCGCACGGTCGGCCGCGAGCAGTTGCTCGTGGACGGTTTCGGCGGCCTCCTCGTCCCAGACGCGATCGGCCTCGCTCCCGTCGTCCTCGTAGAAGTACTGGGCCCCGAAGGCCTCGCGCCCGCCGTGCTCTGACTTCGCGAGGTCGGCGAAGAGCTCCCAGTAGTCCTCGGACTCGAAGGCCTCGATCTCGCGCTCGCGGTCGACGATCAGCTTCAGCGTCGGGGACTGGACCCGGCCGACAGAGATGTAGTCATCGCCGAGCTGGCGAGCGGACAGGGAGAGAAAGCGCGTCAGCGCCGCGCCCCAGACGAGGTCGATGATCTGGCGGGCCTCGCCAGCGGCGGCGAGATCGAAGTCGAGGTCGTCCGGGTTCGCGAAGGCGTCGGTCACCTCGTTCTCGGTGATCGAGGAGAACCGAACCCGCTCGATGGGGACGTCGGTCTCTTCGCGGATGAGCTGGTAGGCCTCCTTTCCGATGAGCTCGCCTTCGCGGTCGTAGTCGGTCGCGATGGCGGCATCGTCGCACTCGCGAGCGAGTTCTCGCAGGGCTCGCACGATGTTCTCCTGGGTAGCCGAGGTAACGATCTCGGCGTCGATGAGTTCGTGGGGTTCGACGTCCCGCCAGTCGCTGTACTCCGGCGGGAAGTCGACGCCGACCACGTGGCCGGAGAGCCCGACGACGCGGGTGTCCCCCCACCGGTACACGTTGACGCCGTGGCGGCGCTCGCTCCGCATCGCGCCGCCGGAGAGGATCTCGGCGATTCGACGGGCGGCGTTGTCCTTCTCGGTGACGACGAGCCTCATGGTCGACCCCCTCCGATCTGGTGGCCACGGCGGGGCTGGGGACGCTGCTGCATTGGGCGGTGGTATGCCGCCACCCGTTCTAAAGCTTTTCGTCCGAATCCGCCGGATGACGCGGGTGTGCGCGGGGGTCTGCGCGCCGGCGCGTCGCGGGTGCCCCCCCCCCGCCTGACGTGCGTAGACACCCCGCGTGTACCCGCTCGGGGGCGCGAGGCGAGCACTCGCGCCCGGGCGGGGAGGTGGTTGACCCGGTTGAGCCACCGCGAGCGGTCATTGGCCTGCTCGAGACACCCCCAGACTGCAGCCTCGATTCGGGTTCACTGAGTCGAGCAACAGTGGCCCGAGTAGAACTCTGGTGCGCGCGTCGAACCCGCTGGCGGGAGCGACGGCTTCAAGCGGGCGGTCCACGAACCGCCCCCGATGAACGATCGTCTCAGGGGGACGGTCTGGTTCGTGGCGGCCCAGCTGGTCTTCGTCACCGCATTGCTCCACCTCGCGCTGGGCTTGTGGAACTGGCTCCGCTGGATCGACGCGGGCTTCCTACTTCCCCAGGACCTCCGCTGGCCGGCCTTCGTCGCCACCGCGCTGGTCGTCTATTACGGACTCCACCGCGCGCTGCACGCCGATGACCGCAAGCCCTACTACCTGGCCGGTATCGTGGTCATGCTCGGCTACGCGGTGGGCTACTTCGCCTGGCACATCGGGGGTCACCCGGTCTTGCTGGTTCCGGGCACTGGCGGTGTCGGTACGGAGAAGGTGGGCATCCAGTGGTTCCTCGACCACCTCCTCGCCGGGCCGGCCGAGTTCTTCTCGGTCGCGGTCGAGGTCCTCGCGGCGGTGCTGCTGGGGGTTCTCTACGTCACTGAGCCCGCCAGCGACGAGGAGGGGGCGAACGGTGCCGAGTTCGAGGAGGGAGTGGACGGCGACTCTGCTGGTGGGTCTGGGGACCACGCCATCGATACTGAAGAGCTCTAGGAGGGACACCCGGTCGAGAGAACTATAAAGGGGTGCGGTTCCGGAGACACAGCCGGTGAAATCTGGTCTGAGCCACACGGTGGTCGTCCAAGGACCACGGGGCGTCGGTATTTTGCGCCGGAGAGCAACGGCTGTTGGCGGGTCCGTTCCGCGGCCCCTGGCCTGGAAATGGAACCGCCCACCAAGCGCCACGTCAGCTCGCAGAAGTCCCACAAGTCGGTGATTTTAGACACCGAGAAAGGCCTGAGAGCTCTCGCCCGGCGGCCTCGTGAAGCCGGAGTCTGAAGGAGGGCCCGAGGGAGGGACGCTGCGAGGCTCGAACGGCGCGAGCCTCGACCGAAAGCAGATGTTCGGTCGGGTCGGCCGGTGTCCTCGTTAGCGAGTGAAACGAGCGACAGAGGGCTCGAGGGACGAAGGAAAGTAGTCCCTCGGTGAGTGGGGCGAGCCGGCCGACAGTGAGCGGCTCGGGCTGGCCAAGCGGTGTAACCGCGAGGCAGCGCGTCCCTCGGCGTCAGTAGGGGCCGTGAGAGCGGACCGAGGGCGTTGGGGCTCGTTGCGGTGCCAACTGAACTACCAAAGCGACGAGTTCTCCGGGTCCCACCAGAAGAGTCGGAGGCCCGAACATCGCACCCCAGATATTGAAGACCCGAGCACCGCAGCCTCGCCAGGAACCCCGATTGCCCAAACCGGAGTCGTACCCGAGCCCAGAGACAGGGTCAAAACCCTCCATCCCGTACCCACACCCATGCCAACCGTCCCAGCCCCCGAGGACGTCCCCGTCTATCGCGATCCGGACATCCGGGACCGCCGCTACCACGAGGCCGAGGCCGCCGGCGTCCCCTATCTTGCCGTCGAGCGCTACGAGGAGGGCTACGCCGTGACCTTCGACCTGCTGCCGGCGGGGGTCCAACTGACCGCCACCGCCCAGACCGAGGTTCGGGATTGCATCCGAACGGCGGTCGAGGCCGTCGTCGCCGACGCGAACGCGCCAGAGACCGAGGTGAGTCACAACGTCGGTGCCGCGCTGGGATCCATCGCGGCCTTCGAGGGCGAAACCACGGCGCAGACGGTCGCCGCGTCCGTCGGCGGGGTCGTCCTCGAGGAATCGAACTGGGAAACCCACCGCCCGCCGGAGGGCGGCGGCGTGGATCTGATGAGCAACGACTGAGTTTCCCACCAGCTCCGTCTACTCGTCGACAGCGAAGACGTCCTCGCTCTCCCGCCAGGCCCACCCCGGCAGCCGGGTCTGGAATCCAGCCGCGAGCGCCGCGTAGAGGTCGTCGGCCCCGGCAGTCTCGCCGACGTGGACGGTCACGTCCGCATAGTGGAAGGTGGCTTCGCCGAGGACGCGCAATGGCTCGGTTCCCGACACCATTCCCGCGAGTTCGCGAGCGAGGATCTCATCGACGACGAACCCTGGGTAATCCTCGTCCACGTCGAGGGGCCGGAGCAGCCGGATGAGGGCCGCGACATTCACCGCGAGGTCGCCGTCGCCGAAGACCTCGTCGACAGCCTCGAGGTAGTCCGCCTCCGAGACCGGAGCCGGATTGCGGCCGAAGACCTCGCCGAGGTCCGTCCTGACGTCGTTGATCAATGTCACGACCTCCGGGGCGCGGTCGCGGGTCCACTCGTACTCGTTGCGGACGACGGCGGGGGTGACGTGCATGCCTCGACCAGGCGGCGGGGCCCCTACAGCTTTGCGAAGGTTTTTATGACGCGCAAGGATATGCCGGGATAGAGGACGGTTTTCCGGACTCTATCTTCCCGTCCGGAGTACAAACCCCACACTCTCGGGGCAACGGAGTTCCAGCAATGACTGGTCCTACTGTCCCCTCCACACACGCCCCGGCGGCGCGGTTGTCGTCGGCTGGCGTCGACGGAGGCCACAACCAAACGCCATCCACCGGCCTTTTGCCAATCAGCGGCAAGGGGCCTCCCACGCAACCATGAGTCAAGTCCACAAGCCATCCAGCGATCCACCTCCGTTCAGCGATCCAACCCCATTAAGCGGAACAAACCCATTCGGCGGAAACAGCCCCACCACCGCAATGGGC
>JAZKTI010000058.1:0-12076 GCA_036625635.1 Haloarculaceae archaeon | reverse complement strand
ACAGAGGGACAGAGGGCCAGAGGAGGCAGACAGCTCGGTGTCCGAATCCCGTTCTCGGCCACCTCCGTACTCCCGGCGACGATCCAGACGAATCAGCTCAGAGCCGTGTCGAGACGTACGGCCCGTCCTGGACGTAGCCGTGCTTCTCGCGGTAGTACTCCCGGACGCCGATCCCCGAAAGCACCACCAGTTTCTCGTACCCGGCAGCCGCGGCGATCTCCTCCGCCCTCGCGAGGAGCTGGCGCCCCCAGCCACGGTGCTGGTGCGTGCCGTCGCCACTGGGGCCCGGCCCACTGCTGGCCCCATTCGTCCCACCCGTGGCACCCTCACCACCCGCACCGCGCTCGCCGAGGCCCACCTCGCTCCCATAGACGTGGAGTTCGCGGACCACGGCGGCGTTCTCGAGTTCCCGCCGGACCGGATCGTCGGGAAACCGGAGCCGACAGAAGCCTACCAGGACGTCCGCGTCGAAGTCCTCGGCGCTGATGAAGTGCTCCCGACCACCCGCCGCCTCGTAGGTGTCGACCTCGACAGTCACCCCCTCCGGGTCGGCGTCGGCGTGGCCGACCTCCCGACAGCGGATGCATTCGCAGGACCAGCCGTGCTCGGCCATGCGCTGGCGAGCCAGCTGGCGCAGGTTCGATTTCCAGACGCCGGCCTCGATGAAGTCGGCGGGAATGTCCCGCTGGACCCGCTGGAGGCGGGTGTACCGGGGGAGCATCGACTTGATCTCGGCGACGAGCTCGGCCGCCTCGTCGTTTCCAAGGGGGTCGTACTCGTCGCTGTGCCACCGGTCGTATATGGCGGTGCCCTCGACGACCAGCGTCGGATAGATCTTGAGGTAGTCCGGCCGCCAGTCGGCCTCCCCGAAGAGCCGGCGGAAGTCCTCCAGGCACATCTCGCGGCTCATCTCGGGCTGGCCGGGCATCATGTGGAAGCCGACCTTGAACCCCGCGTCCCGGAGTCGCCGGTTCGCTCCAACCGACTCCGCAATCCCGTGGCCCCGGTGCATCTCACGGTTGATCCGCTCGAAGGTCGTCTGGACGCCGACCTCGACCTTCGTCCCCCCGAGGGCGAGCATGCGGTCGATCTGCCCCGGGTCACACCAGTCCGGCTTCGTCTCGAAGGTCGTCGCGACGTTCCGGACGTCGCCGGTCTCGTTCCGGGCGACGACGTCGTCGATGTAGGCGAATTCGTAGTCCTCTGGGGACTCGGCGAAACTCTCGGCCGTGGCGGGGGCCGGCTCGCAGTCCGGGTCGAAGTCATTCATCGCCTCGAGGGCCCGCTTGACGAACCACTCCTGGTAGTCGTGACTCCGGGCGGTCATCGTGCCGCCCATGAGGATGAGCTCCACCTTGTCGACGGGATGGCCGATCTCCCGGAGCTGGTGGAGGCGGAGCGTGACCTGGCCGTAGGGGTCGTAGTCGTTCTGCACGGCGCGGGCGGCCGCGGGCTCGTGGCCGGTGTAGCTCTGGGCCGAGGAGAACTCCGAATCCGGCCCGCCGGGGCAGTAGAGGCATTTCCCGTGTGGACACCGGTGTGGCGAGGTCATGATCGCCACGGGTGTGACGCCGGAGGCCGTCCGGACAGGCTTGCGTCGGAGGACGGTCTCGAGGTCCGCCCGGCGATCCGACGGGGCGACGTCCATGATCTCGGAGTTCTTTGGGACCTTCGGCGACCCGTATTCCCGGCAGACCTCGAGTTTGGCCGCCTCGACCTCCGCCCGCTCCAGGTCACCGGCGAGGACGCGATCGGCCAGGGCCCGGCAGACCTTCCGGAAGGTCTCCGAGTCCGTGGGGTCCTCGACGGACCCGGCCGTCTCTGCATCCGTCTCGGGACCGGAGTCCATGCCCATGGTCGTTGCTGGAACTGGTCCCCTCGGGCGAATAAGAGTGTCGCTCGTCACCGGTCTCGTCCCTCCATCCCTCAATCCTTGCTTCCTCGACACCTCCTGGGTGGGACTCCGTCCCGGACACGTCTGGGCTCGGATCCACAACCCAACACCCGCACGGTCGGAACAGACATATAAAGGACGAGGCCACAGGGTCGCGTGTGAGCCGAGTCAAGGTATCCCTCCCGGACCAGACGGCCAGCGAGATCACCCGCCTCGTGGAACAGGGCGAGTTCCTCAACGAGGACCAGGCAATCGAGGAACTCCTGACGCTGGGGGTCCAGGCCTACGGGACCGAGGAGGAGACGGAGCCCGACCTCGGGGAAAACGAGTTCGGGACAGTGACCGACGAGCAGACCGACCCCGCCCTCCAGGACGAGGACCTCGGCGAGGACTACACGTTCTAAGGGTCCCGGTCCGGACGGCAGACTTTTTATTTCCACCGAGTGACGCCCATAGTAATGTCTCGGGGGGACGAGGTCGCCACAGCCGGCGGCGAGAACGTGGAGGGCGAGCAACCCGCGAGCGAGCCGACGGTCATCACCGAAGACGTCACCGTCCACGAGGAGTCGGTCGAACTCGAGCGGACCATCGGCCTCGTGGGTGGACTCGCGATCGGCATCGGGACGATGATCGGGGCGGGCATCTTCGTGTTCCCCGGGCTCGCGGCGGGCGACGCTGGGCCGGCGGCGGCACTCTCCTTCGCCATCGGCGGGGGCATCGCGATGCTCGTGGCGCTCCCGGCCTCCGAACTCGCGACCGCGATGCCACGGAGTGGCGGCGGGTACTTCTTCATCTCGCGAAGCCTCGGCAGCGCCGCCGGCGCGGTGGTCGGGCTCGGGCTCTGGCTGGGGCTGGTCTTCGCCGCGGCCTTCTACCTCGTCGGCCTCGGCAGTTACGCCGCGGCCGTCCTCGCCGAAGTCGGCATCCAACCTGGATTCAATCCGGTGATTCCGGTCGGGGTCGCCTTCGGTATCGGCCTCACGCTCCTCAGCCTCGGGGGGACCGCCAACACCGCCGCCATCCAGAACGTCGTCGTGGGGGTCCTGCTGGTCATCCTGATGGCGTTCCTCTCCTATGGCCTCCTCGACGCAATGGGCCTCTTCGGCCGGACGACCGTGCCCGATGAGTTCTTCTCGCAGGGGCACCTCCCGGTGCTTTCGACGGCCGCGCTCGTCTTCACCTCATACCTCGGCTTCGCCCAGGTGGCGACCGTAGCCGGCGAAATAACCAGGCCGGCGACGAACCTCCCCCGGGCGATGGTCGGCTCCGTCCTCATCGTGACCGTCTTCTACGTCGTCACGGTCTTCGTCGCCACGAGTGCCTTCGGGGCAGAAACGCTCGGGACCTTCGGCGAGACGGCGATGGTCGAAGTCGCCCGGGAGTTCCTCGGCCTCGCCGGCGCCGTCGCGATCCTCTTCGCAGGGCTCCTGGCGACGATATCGAGCGCTAACGCCTCGATCCTCAGCGCCTCGCGGACCGTCTACGCCCTCAGTCGGGACGCCCTCCTTCCACGCCGGGCCAGTCGCCTGAACCGGCGCTTCGGGACCCCCCACGTGGCCCTGTTCGCCGCTGGCGGGCCGATCCTGGTGCTCGTCGGCACGGGTCAGGTCGAGATTCTCGCCGAAGTGGCCTCCTTCCTCCACTTGATCATGTACAGCCTCATCTGCGTCGCCCTCGTCGTGCTCCGTCGCCGGGATCCGGACTGGTACGAGCCGAGCTATACGATTCCCGGGTATCCGGTCCTGCCTGTCGCCGGCGCAGTCACGAGTTTCGCGCTCGTCGGCTTCATGCAGCCTGCCTCGATCGTCGTCGGCGCAGGAATCATGGTCGTGGCTCTCGTCTGGTTCCGGTATTACGCCGCAGACGTCGAACTGCGGGGTGCGTTCTGATGATTACCGGATCACCCGACGTCGACCGGCCGACCGTGCTCGTGCCGGTCCAGGTACTCGAGGGCGAGTCGATTCCCGAGGGCGTGCCCGCGATGCTCGCCAACGCCCACGTGGTGCTCCTGGGGTACCACGAGATTCCGGATCAGACCGCCCCGGGCCAGGCCCAGATGCAGTTCCAGGACGAGGCCCGAGCCCGCCTCGAAGACATCGAATCGCTCCTCGAGGACGCCGGGGCGACCGTCGAAACGCGCCTGGTCTTCACCCACGGGCCCCAGAAGACGATCGACAGGCAGATATACGAACACGAGGCGCTGGCCGTGCTCGTCCCGGACGCTGTCCCCGAGGTCGAAACCGTCCTGGTCGCCGTGCGGGGCGCGATCGGCGTCGACCGCATCGCACGCCTCGTCGCGGGCCTGTTCGCCGGGACCGACGTCACTGTCAGACTCCACCACGTGGCAGAAGCAGACGAGACCGACGAGGACGCCGAGACCCTGCTCGAGGGGGTCCGGGACAGGCTCGAGACTCTCGGGGTCGCGGCCGAGACCATCGAGACGAACGTCGAACGGGACGAAGCGCCCCTGGACAGCATCCTCGAGGCCAGCGAAGCGGCAGACGTGATCGTGATGGGCGAAACTGACCCCTCCCTTGCGACGTTCTTCTTCGGACTCCCGGCCAACTCCGTGGCAGAGCGGTTCCCAGGGCCGGTGCTCGTCGTCCAGCGCCCCAGGCCGGACGCTGACGACGCCGCCAACGGCGAGGACCCCTGACGCGCGGAGTCCCGATCCGCCGAGGTACTCGTAGCCACTGCTTCCGAGACCGGGTATGTTCAGGCCGACGAGTATCGAGCCGACCTCGAGTCTGCTTAGAGGTGGTCGCCGAGAGCCTCGAGGACGGCGTCGCGCGCATCCTCGCGCTCGCCTGCGAGGTACTCGAACTCGCCGTCGCGGGGACTGACGAGTCCGACGCCCGCACGCGGGGCTGCCATCGCGGCGTCGTTGACCAGTGCCGCTACCTCGACGTCCGCGTCGGTGCGGAGGCGGCCTTCGTCCGTGTTCAGTCCGAGGAGTGCCACGGCGTCCTCGCGGTTGCGCCGCCAGAGTTCGTCCAGCAGGAGCGCGACCGGCGGGAACTCGTAGCGGTGCGTGTACGCCTCGGTGTCGAGGACGACCACGGTCTCGCGGGCGACGTCGAGGTCCTCGAGGTCCGCCTCATCGGGATCGATCTCTTCCAGTTCGGCCGCCTCGAGATTGGCCTCGGCGGTCTCGACCGCAGCCTCGATTTTCTCCCGGAACTGCCCGGCGACCCTGGCGGCGAGGCCCTCCGCCTCGTCGTCGGGAAAGAGGAGGTCGATGACGAGTTCCCGCTTGTCCTCGTAGGACTGGTAGAAGGCCTCGAGCGCGACGGCCTCGCGGAGGTTCCTGAGGGTCTCCTCGTCAAAGCCGGCCTCGCTCGCGAGGTCGACGTAGGCCGACGGGGCGTCCTCCCAGAAACTGACCGCCGGGAGGTGGGCCACGTCGTCGGCGACGTCGGGGTTGACGGCGGCGGCCGTCGTGGCAGCGAGCGCGGTGGCCGTGGTCGTGGCGGCGGTGCCCTCGGCCGGGTCGGGACTGGCGATGGTGTCGACGGAGGCCGCCACGTCGCTCTCGACCCCGCGGTCGTCGATCAGGACGCGGGGGGCGTCGTAGACGTCGAGCAAGTCGAAGGCGTCGAGGGAGGCGGGGCTCCCGCCCACGCCGACGAAGACGAACAGCGGGAGCGCCTCGCCGTGTCGCTCGCGGTTCGAGAGCATCGACGTCACGTCCTTGGTCGCGTCCTCGAGGTCGTAGATGCTCCCCTCCAGGGGCCGGCGGTCGAAGTAGTGGTACTCGGCGTCGGCGCTCAGGTGCTCCTCGCGCACGAGTGGGAGCGTCGCTCGCTCGAGGGCCACACCGGCCGCGTAGCCGTCGGTGGTCGTGCTGTGGCGGACCACGACCGGGCGGCTCTCGATGACTGCTCGGCGGATCGCGGTGGCTACGTCGCGGATTCCCTCGATCGCAGCCTCGACTGCGGGGTCCTCGGCCAGCGGTTCGACCGCTTCCGGCCGGGCCCGCTCGAGCATGGCCTCCTCGAGGCGGTCGGCCACGGCATCGCGTTCGTCGTCCTCGAGGACGACCAGGGCCTCGGTCTCGACCTGGAGGTCCCCCCGCCGGCGCTCGACCACGCCGTCGAGGCGGACCACATCGTCCTCGGCGACCTCGGGATAGGCCCGAACGCCGGCCGATTCGAACGCTGCACACTCCACGGTACCGGTCTCGTCCAGGAGGGTGAAGACCGTCGGACCGCTGGTCTGGTGCGCGTCGACGATCTCACCCTCGAGGCGCACGAGGTCGCCGACCTTGTCTGGGAGTTCATCGACGGTCTGGTCTGAGGGTTCGCGGGCGACCCCGCTGGTCACCCCGTCCTCCTCGGCGGCGCCGGCGACCTCGCCGCCGGTCGACCCGGCAGCGCTGCCCTCGGCCCCGCCAGCGACCGAACCGCCTCCGGCACCGGCGGCCACTTGCGCCCCGCCGCCTCCGGCGTCCACGCCAGCCTCGGCCCCGGCGTCGGACGTGGCTGGTGTCCCGGCGTCGGTACTGGGTGCCGTCTCCCCGTCGGAGGGGGCCTCTGGTGTCGAGGCCTCGGCACCTGGCCGTTCCTGGGGGCTGTCGGGAGTCGCCGCGGACGGGCCGACCCCGCTCTCGGCGGCTCCCTCACTCGCGTTTCCCGTATCGGCCAGCGTGGGGCCTCCCTCCGTATCCGGATCGTGAACGAGCGTGCCCCGGAACGCGGTTTCATCCTGGCGGATCGACCACGAGAGGTCGACGTTGCCGTTGTCGCGGACGTTCTTGACCTGCACGAAGACGGTATCGCCCGGCTCCCAGTCGAGACCGTCCAGTCGCTGCTCCAGTTCGCTCCGGTGCAGGAGACCGGTGACGCTGTCACCGATGTCGACGAAGACGCCGAAGTCGGCGTAGCCGTCGACGGTGCCCCTGTAGTATCGATCGGTCGTCAGTTCGTCGGCGCTGTTCCCGCGGAACTCGAATACGACGTCCTCCTCGTGGAGGTCGCAGATGCGTCCCTCGGTATCAGAGCCGCAGATGATGCACGTACCCATTGATCGATCCAAACGGGCCCGCCCTAAAACGGTTGTCGAATCGGTCGCGAGGCCGACATCCCTGCACACGGTCCAAGCCGGTCACTTACTCGAAGAGTTCGGACTCCTCGCGGACGGTCGCCAGGCCGGCGTGCAGCGCCTCGGCCTCCTCGGGGAAGAGAGCCACCTCGACCTCGTTGCCCTCGCCATCCTCGAGTGCGAGTTTCACCCGCTCGTCACCGAAGGTCCGCACGTCGACCGCCTCGACGTCGTAGAGCTTCGCCGTCGCCGACGTGTTCGAGGCGCCGATGTGTTTGACGGTCCCCTCCTTGAGTTCGAACATCAGGTCGTTCAGGTCCAGCGTGAGCATGCCGTCCAATTCCCGCGGTGGCGGCCTAAGCCTTCCGTCCGCGCCTACCCAATGAGGGGCTCGATCACGGCCCAGCCGCGTTCGGCGACCGCCGCCAGGTCCGCGAACCCCCCGAATCCGACGCCGAGGATCACGACGGCGGGTACGGCCGCGACCGCGACCGCCCGCGGGAGCGAGACGTCGTGGACGACCATCGTACCGAGCACCAGCAGGTCCGTGGCCCAGACCGTGCCCACGAGGCCGAGCAGGGGGTCGGGATAGCCGACGAGGACGGCGGGTGCCATGGCGTAGCAGACCACCTGGACCGTCTCGCTGATCCCCCCGCGCTCGGGCGCCACCGCTATCAGAACGACCGTCGCCACGGCTGTCGTGAGGTGGACGGCCGCGGGCGCGAGGAGTACCACGGCGACGAGAAGCCAGAGGACGGCCGAGATCGCTGGCTGCTCCCGGAAGACCGGTCCTGCCCCGGGGACGAACGCGAGGCGGGTGGCCTCCTCGAGTAGGACGACTGCGGCGGCGAAGGTGAGGCCAGGGGCCTGGTCGCCCGGGGAGATCTGCGTCGCGAAGAACCGCCAGGGGGTCCGGAGGACCTCGAGCCAGGCACGAGCGAGGCCTCTTGGCCCGCGTTCGCGTCCGCCAGCCGGGTCCTCGACCCACTCGGTCACTGGCGTGAGCTTCTCCGCTGGCGGCAATCAGGGTTGTGGATGCTGGTCGTGGACCGTGGCCAGGTATGCCGGCGTTGGGCGCCCTTGCAACGGCGGGTCTCGCTCCGAGCGTTTATCGGCCCAGGTCGGACCGTCCGGGGCGTGCCGGATGACGGGTCGAGCGGCGACGTGGAGGCGCTCCTCGCCTACCTCTATCGTGAACTCGACCCCCAGGTGGTGGACGCAGCGCTCGTCCACGACGGCCGCAACCTCACCGTCTCGATCGCGACCACGGCCGACGACGAGGGCTACGTCCTCCGGCGGCCGAACTGCTCGCCGACCGCGGCCACGACGTGACGATAATCGAACAGGACGAAGGTATCGTGTCGGAGATCGCCGACCAGTGGCTGGCGACGGTCATCGCCGGCGACGCGACAGATCCGGCCGTCATCGAGCAGGCGGGCATCGAGCGCGCCGACGTGATCGCCCCCCTCACCGGAGTGACGGGACTGAACCTCGCTGTCTGCCTGGCCGCCGCGGACCTGCACCCGGGGATCCGGACGGTTGCGCGCGTCGAACGCGCCGAGGGCGAGTCCTACACCCGGTTCGTCGACGCGGTGGTCTTCCCGGAGCAGGCCGGTGCTCGGGTCGCCGCAAACGAGATCGTGGGTTCCGACGTCCAATCGCTGGTAGACGTGACCGGTGACCTCGAGATCATGGTCGTGCGCGTCGCCGAGGGGGCGCCGGCAGCAGGCAAGAGCCTGGCGGACGTCCGCTTTCCCGCAGGGACGCTGATCGTCTCGGACGAAGAGGGCAACCGGATTGCCCGGCCCGACACCGCGTTGACGCCGGGGAGTCGATACGTCGTCGCCGTCGAATCCGACGTCGTCGACGAAGTCATGAACCTGATGCGGGGATAGAACTCTTGGCGGCTGGCCACCCAGGCGTGGCTAGGACCTCCCCGGTCGAAGGTGGACCCTGCCACCGGTAGCGGGGGCCTGACCGTAGGTGCTCGGGTATCGCGGGTCTCCGTCGCACTGGCTCACCGACCGCCGATCGGTCTGCGGGCCCCGGTTCAAATCGCCCCGACGGCGCTCGGACGGGCGCGACGCGAACTAGTCCTCGGCTCCGACGTTCTCCTCGCTCTCGAAGGAGTAGGGGTCCGGCTCGATGTTCGCGTACTGGACCGCTCGCCGCCCCAGCGTCCGGACGCGCTCGGCCACAGTCTCGTCGACGAACTCGCCCTCGGCGAACCGGTCTGCGGCGTTCGGCACCGCCGCCTGGTGGGGAATGACCCAGGCGTCCAGCGCCCGTGCGACCGACCGGAGGTGCTCGAGCGTGGTGATGGGGAAACTCCCGCCGGAGACCCCGAGCAGGCCCACCGTGGTGCCCTCGAACTCGTCGAAGCCACAGTAATCGAGCGCGTTCTTCAGCGCCGACGAATACGAGCCGTGGTACATCGGCGAGGCGAGCACGATGGCGTCGGCCTCGCGCAACCTGGACCGGAGCCGTGGCGCGTCGCCCGCGTCGGCCTGGTCGGCGTCGAACACCGGGAGGTCGTAGGCCCGGAGATCCATGAGGTCGGTCTCGGCCCCCGCAGTGGCTGCGGCGTCGAGGGCGGCGCAGCAGGCGGTTCGGGTGTGGCTCTGCTCGCGAAGGCTGCCACAGATCGCGAGGACCGTCGGGGAGTCGCTCATACAATCTCCGTCAGGACCGGCGCGCAAAACCGCTTCGACCGCGCCGCGGTCCCCCCCGTCGAGAAGGCCATCGACCCGCGGCGTCCCCAACACCGATAGTGACAGCCACCCCATTCCCACGCGGATCGAACTGTGTCTGCAACACGCGACCGCGTCGTGCTGGCGGCAGTCGTCTTCGCCGTCCTCCTCGCGCAAGTGCTCCTCTACCCCGGCATCGATACACTGGTCGGTGCCCTCGGCGCCGACGCGCGGTTCGACGCGAGCATGTGGTTCCTCGCCGCCGAATTCGCCGCCTTCGTCGCCTTCGCACCCCTCTGGGGCGCCGCCAGCGACGCGACGGGCCGCCGGAGCCCCTACATTACCGCCAGCGCCCTCGCCGGGGCGGTGGGGTACCTGGCTCTGGCGTTCCTCCCGACTGCGCTGGACCTCTCCGTTCCGGCCGTGCTGGGACTCCGGGCCCTCCAGGGCGCGGCGACCGTCGGGGCCTTCTCGCTCGCGATGACGATGCTGATGGACCTCGAGGGTGGCCACGGCCGGAACATGGGCGCTGCCGGCATCGCCATCGGCCTCGGGACGGCGCTCGGCGCACCGCTCGGCGGGCAACTCTACGAAATCGACCCGTTCTACCCGCTGTTCGGGGCGGCCGGGCTCCTGGTCGTGGTGGGTCTCGGCGGCCTGGTGCTCACCGACCGCCCACCGGCGTCCGAAGCGGCGGGCATCGCCGCCCTCGTCGTGGGCATTCGCCACACACCGGTGCTGTTCCTGCCCTTCGCGTTCGGCTTCCTCGACCGGCTGACGGCCGGGTTCTTCGCCCTCGTCGGGACGCTCTACTTCAGGACCGCCTTCTCGCTGGGCCCCGGCGAGACGGGCCTGATGCTCGCGCTCTTCTTCGCCCCCTTCGCACTCCTGCAATACCCGATGGGCATCCTCTCGGACAGGATCGGTCGGACGGTCCCGGTCGTCCTGGGCTCGCTGTGTTACGGGCTGGGTGTCGTCGCGGTCGGCCAGGCCCCCTCCCTCGCCCTGGCCGGGGTCGCGATGGTCGCCGTCGGCGTGCTCGGAGCGCTGATGGCGCCGGCGACGATGGCACTGGTGACCGACCTGGCACCGGCGGCCGAACGGGGCGTGGCGATGGCCGGGTTCAACGCCTTCGGGAGCGTCGGCTTCCTCGCGGGCATCCTCCTCGGCGGGACTGTGGCGAATACCGCAGGGTTCGGCGTGGCCTTTCTCGTGACCGGCGCGGTCGAAGTGCTGATCGCCGTCGCGACGCTGCCGATCTTCCTGCGGATGGACGTCGATCGGACCGGCGTGTTCACCGGCGACTCGTGAATCCCGGGCCTCGGCGTGTCCGGCCACCGACCGGGCTCACGCCCGGAGACTGGCGACGGTCTCGCCGTCCCGGTCGGTGAGATCGACCAGCCCCTCCTCGGCGAGGTCCGACAGCAACCGCCGCAACCAGTCTCGACCGTGCTCGCCCCCGGGACTGTAGTCGACCCGGACCCGGGGCCCGAGGTCGTCCAGCGCGAGGTCGTCGTACTCCGACAGCGTCCGTATTATGCGGCCCCGGAACTGTCGACGGCTCCCCTCGAATTCGGGCTGCGTGGGCACGTCCGGTGCCGTGAAGTCCCCGGAGGCGTAGGCCCGACAGCGGGACCGCCAGGGACAGCCCGCCTCGTCGCAGGCCGGCGTCTGCTCGCAAGCCACCCCGCCCAGTTCCATGATCGCGTTGTTCCAGACGCGGGACTCGCCGGGAGGCATGAGTTGCGTCGCCGCTCGCTCGAAGGCATCGTCGTCGTCCGGCACCCCGAAGGCGCGATACAGCACCCGCCTGACGTTCGTGTCCACGACGGCGTTGCCGGTGTCGAAGGCGAAGCTTGCAAGGGCGTTTGCGGTGTAGGGACCGACGCCCATCAGGTCGCTCAGGGCGTCTGGCTCGGTCGGAAACTCCCCGGGCGGACTGCCGTCGAGGTCGCCCCCGACGACCTGCGTCGCGGCCTCGTGAAGGTACCGCGCGCGGTTGTTGTAGCCAAGCCGGTGGTCGGACCAGAACCCGACGACGTCGGCGCGGTCGGCCGCCGCGAGGGCCTCGACGGTCGGCCACCGGTCGAGGAAGTCCTCCCAGGCATCGACCACGCGGCCGAGCTGGGTTTGCTGGCTCATCACCTCCGAGACGAGCACTGCGTAGGGTTCGGTGGTCTCCCGCCAGGGGAACTCGCGGTGGTCTGCCTCGTACCACGCGACCAACGCCTCCCTGACGGCGGCCACGTCGACGTCGGCGAGGGGGTCACGGGCGGCGTCAGTGCCCGCCCCACCTGCCGACTCGGCCTCCTCGGACATCGACCAGGTCTACCGAGGCCTGGGGCGTGAACCTGGCGGTTCCGATGGGACCAGGGCGCAGCTGTCTTGCCCCCCACCACGCTCCCTCGTTCACCCCCTCCTGTATCTCCCTTCTTCACCCCCTCCTGTATCT